>NZ_QUCG01000034.1:0-30711 GCF_003473645.1 Prevotella sp. AM23-5
AAGACAAAAGCTGTTGAAGCCATACTGATGATGGTTTCTTTTCCCGATGAAACCGCCGTTTTTTGCTTTTTATAGCCCATATAGGAAGCTTGCAGCATATCGCCAGTTTGCTTTTGTGCTATGGGAATCAGGAACGTACCGTCTCCCTTGCTGCGTGTAAACTTCAAGGGCTTTCCATTACGCAGCAGCGTAACCGATACGTTGGTCAGGCGATTGTGTGTAAGTGAATCTTCCACATAACCGCTAATTTTCTCTTGGGCAAACGCATGGAACGCCACGAACAGAATAGTGAAAAGAACTATTATTTTCTTCATCTTTTTTCTCTCTTTTCTATTTTACCTTAGACACTTATCTTGCTAATGTCTTTAAGACGCTTGTCTGGCAAAAAAGTAAACTGCTAATTATCTTTCAATCGGATTGTATGGCTCAGCACGCTTGGAATGCTTCAGGATATTTCCTTTTTCATCCTTGATCTTTACAATTGCAGCATACTTGGCATCTTGAAGCAGATAACCGATTGGATCGGCATAGTATTTTTTGTAAATGGAGGTCAATGATTTGCGGTCGATAGGCTCGAAAGTCTTACCTTTATAATAGATAGGTAGGGAGCCTTTGCCTGTTGTGAGTCCTACAGCTGTAAATCCATAATCGTTCTCGGCGTCGTGAGCTTTGAGAATCAATCCCGGCAGTCCGCTCAGCTTCCAGGGACCATTGTCAATAGGGATGTCTTCCGTGTACCATGCAATCCATGTTCTACCTTTAAACTTGGCAATAGCCTGGTGGCACTCGTAACCGCAGATGGAATCGATACTGTCTGTGAGTTGCCAGTCTATCGGTTCCATCGGTTCAATGCACAAATATCTGTCAGCAGCAAAGAAATCGAGATAGGCAGTCTTGCCCTGTTCTGGATAGTTCTTATATACTTTCCAATTAATCTGTCCGCCATTACCGGAGAAATTGACAGGTATTCCTTTTGCCATATTTGCGGAGATGGTAGAGTCTCTTTGGAATATCGGATAACTGTAGAATGCGGAATACTTGTTGCCAATCTGCAAGAGCATTTTCTCTTCGATGCGGCCAATGAGGGTGTCGGTCTTGGTATATTTCTTTTCGTAAATATACTCGGCATCATATACTACCTGATACTTTACCTGATCAATGGAATCTCCCATGCCAATGCTTGATTCATCGAACAGGTTTACTGTTTGAGCTTGGAGCATGCAAGCATATAATGCAAGCCATGCTATTAATAATACCTTTTTCATAATCTTCGTCAATTATTCATTATTTTATCTGTTTCTTTCGTTTTTGTGATGCAAAGGTACTGAGATCATCCGATGAAATCGATGATTTCTGTTACTGAGTTATTACTTTTGCTTCTTTTCGTCTATTATTATTTTATTACTCTTGCCTTTGTTTACGGATTTTTCAGTAACTTTGCCGTCAAATTCAAAAGATCAGGAAAGTATGAACAGTAACAGTAAGCTGAAAATAGTATGGATGGTATGTGGAGTAGCAATTGTATTGTTGTTCTGCACGCAGGCTTATTGGCTCCATCTTCAATGTCAATATAGCTTAGACCAGCAGGTAGAGCAATTCAAGAAGGATTGTGATGAAGTGTTAGCGCAAGATTTGAAGAATAGAAAAAAGTTGCAGGAGAATTCATCTACGAAAGGTAGAAGAGATACGGTTATGCTTAAGATAGAATCTGAATATGATATGAAGAAGGGGTGTAGCCGTACAACGCTTTCTTTTTGGAACAATCACCGCTTTCTTGTCCGTTTGAATGATCCTGATCTTACGGGTGATGATGCTTATCTCATCATTAGCAGATATCTGGCTTATATAGGTAAGCATCCCTCGTTGGCTTCTTATCAAAGATTACTGGATGATAAGGGATATGGGAAGATATCCTTTTTTCGTCATCTTGATTACAAGACCGTCTTCCTGAATGCAAAATATGATGTCGAAGGCAGGTGGTCACGTGTGGTGACGGTAAAGTATCAGACGAACCCAATGTTTCGCCAAGGTATTTCTTTTCAGGTGCCCATTCCTATTACTCGAACGCTCACAGCCATGATGTGGCAATTGATAGGAAGCATCTTTCTCTTTTTCATCTTGATAGGATGTCTGTATTACCTGGTTAAGACCATAGTCTTCCAAAAGCGCATTGATGGCATTCGTCATGAGTTCCTGAAGAATATGATTTATGAGTTGAAGCAACCGAAAGAAGACGATAAAGGTGAAGAAACCGCCGTTTTAATCGGTACCATCGCCTTCTACTATGCGCAGAATGAACTGCAATGTGGTAACTCCAGAGTAGTCATCACATCTCGTCAAGCTGAAATTCTGAAGCTTCTTGCCGAGAACCAGAACCAGCTTGTAGAGCGGGATTTCATACTGAATGAAGTATGGGGTGATGACTCATACTCCAATTCCCTAGCCCTGAACGTGCAGATTACCTATCTTCGCCGGGCATTGAACCTGGATGAAAAGGTAAGTATCGAAGCTGTCATCAAGAAGGGATATATCCTGCGAACCTGTTGATCTTGTTATCAACTCTCATCTTTTTAGAAAGGTGGGAGTTTTTTTATCTTAATTTATTTTGTCCTTCACCTATTTTGTTGTAACTTTGCAGGCAGAAATTCGAATTTAAATTATTTTATGTAATTATGGCAAAAAAAGCTCTTTTAATGATTCTCGACGGATGGGGAATCGGTAAGCATGATAAGGGTGATGTTATCTTCAAGACTCCAACTCCTTATCTCGATTATTTGACAGCAGTTTCAGCACATTCTACTCTCCAGACTTGTGGCGAGGACGTAGGTCTTCCTAACGGTCAGATGGGTAACTCAGAGGTAGGTCACCTCAACATCGGTGCTGGTCGTGTGGTATATCAGGACCTCGTTAAGATCAATAAGGCTTGCGAGAGCGGTGACATCTTGAAGAATCAGGAGATCATCAACGCTTACAGCTATGCTCAGAAGACAGGTAAGAAGCTCCACTTGATGGGTTTGACTTCTACCGGTGGTGTTCACTCTTCTTTGGATCACCTCTTCAAGTTGATTGAAATCGGTAAGGAATATGGTTTGAAGGAGACATACGTTCACTGCTTCATGGATGGTCGTGATACAGACCCTAAGAGCGGTAAGGGCTTCATCGAGGAGGTGCAGGCTTGCTGCGACAAGAACGGTGCACACATCGCAAGCATCGTAGGTCGTTTCTATGCTATGGACCGTGACAAGCGCTGGAACCGCGTGAAGGAAGCATACGACTTGCTCGTTGAGGGTAAGGGTAAGCAGGCTGACGATATGGTGAAGGCAATGCAGGAGAGCTACGATGAGGACGTAACAGACGAGTTCATCAAGCCAATCAATAACTCTAAGGTTGACGGTACTATCCAGGAGGGTGATGTTGTTATCTTCATCAACTACCGTAACGACCGTGCCAAGGAGTTGACACAGGTATTGACTCAGCAGGATATGCCAGAGGAAGGCATGCACACTATCAAGGACTTGCAGTACTACTGCATGACTCCATACGATGCAAGCTTCCAGGGTGTTCACATCCTCTTCCCTAAGGAGAACGTAATGAACACTCTCGGCGAGTACTTGAGCGCACAGGGCAAGAAGCAGCTCCACACTGCAGAGACAGAGAAGTATGCTCACGTAACATTCTTCTTCAATGGTGGTCGTGAGACTCCATACGAGGGTGAGGACCGTATCCTGGTTCCTTCTCCAAAGGTGGCTACATACGACTTGAAGCCAGAGATGAGTGCTTACGAGGTAAAGGATAAGTTGGTTGGTGCTATCAACACTCAGGAGTACGACTTCATCGTTGTTAACTTCGCTAATGGTGATATGGTAGGTCACACAGGTATCTACAACGCTATCGCTAAGGCTGTTCACGCTGTTGACAACTGCGTAAAGGACGTTATCGAGGCTGCCAAGGCTAACGATTATGAGGCTATCATCATCGCTGACCACGGTAATGCAGACCACGCTATCAACGAGGACGGTACACCAAACACCGCTCACTCTTTGAACCCAGTTCCATTCATCTACGTAACTGACAACAACTCAGCTACCGTTAAGGATGGCCGTTTGGCAGACGTTGCTCCTTCTATCCTCCACATTATGGGCTTGGAGCAGCCAGCTGATATGACAGGTGAGAACTTGATTATTGACTAATAATAAATTCGGAAGTCAAGGCTTTTTGGAGCCTTGACTTCTTTAACTTAAATCATTATGGACGTAAAGATAGAAGAAAGTTGGAGACAGCATATAGGAGAAGAATTCGACAAGCAGTATTTTGTTGACCTCACAAACTTCGTAAAAGAGGAATACCTTTGTACACCTTGTTATCCTCCGGGCCGTTTAATTTTCAATGCCTTCAATCTCTGTCCTTTTGATGATGTAAAGGTAGTGATTATCGGACAGGATCCCTATCATGAGCCTGGTCAGGCGATGGGATTGAGTTTCTCTGTGCCTGATGGAATCACCTTCCCCCCATCATTGATTAATATATTCAAGGAGATTCAGATGGATCTCGGCACTCCGATGCCAGCCACGGGCGATTTGACCCGCTGGGCTAAACAGGGAGTACTGCTTCTCAATGCTACGCTTACTGTTCGTGCCCATCAGGCAGCGAGCCATCAGCGCAAAGGTTGGGAGGAGTTTACCGATGCTGCCATCAAGGCACTCAGCAAGGATAAGGAGCACTTGGTGTTTATCCTCTGGGGCGGTTATGCCCGAAGCAAGGCGAAACTCATCGATACGAGCAAGCACCTGATATTGGAAAGTGTGCATCCTTCGCCATTATCTGCCAACCGTGGCGGATGGTTTGGCAATCATCATTTCTCCCGCTGCAATGCGTATCTGCAGCAGAATGGTATTTCGCCTATCCAATGGTAGGCACACCTAATTATATATAGCTATCCACTCATGGGTAGCTATCATTATTTTTATTATACACTCAAAGAAATTTATTCATCTCAAAAACATTATGAAGAAAGACGAACTGCGTATTCTGCAGGTGGGCAACGTATTGGTTTCACCTGATATCATCACCGAAAAATTCTGTTGCGACCTTGATGCCTGCAAGGGTGAATGCTGCATCGAAGGCGATGCGGGTGCTCCTGTTACCCTGGATGAAATCATGGAGATAGAGGATGCGCTCGATGTGGTTTGGGATGATCTCTCGGCTTCTGCTCAGGCTATCATCGACAAGCAGGGCGTGGCTTATACGGATATCGAAGGCGATTTGGTAACGAGTATCGTGAATGGTAAGGATTGTGTGTTTACCTGCTATCAGGACTTGAAAGACTTGGGCGATGGACATACCATTCCGAATTGCTGTCTTTGTGCCTTGGAGCGTGCTTATCGCGAAGGCAAGTCGAAGTTCAAGAAGCCTATCTCCTGTGCCTTGTATCCGATCCGTGCCAAGGATTTCGGTAACGAAGTGTATGGCATCAACTATAACAAATGGCGCATCTGCAAGGATGCCATCAAGAAGGGTGAAGAGTTGAATCTTCCGGTTTATAAGTTCCTGGAAGGTCCGCTGATTGAGAAGTTCGGTAAGGAATGGTATGATGAGCTTTGCGAAGTGGCAGAGCAGTTACTTGCCGACTTGGAAGATTAATAAAAAAAAGAGATTTCGAAAAGCTTGGTAGCTTATTCCGAAATCTCTAATCCTTCAATATCCACGATATCACTTTCCTTGAATCTTCCTTTCCAGGTAAGAGTGTATATCTTTTGCTTGCTGAATTTAAATCGGCAGAATGCCTGCTCATCCAGTTCTCCGTTGCAGATGTACAGGAAATCATTGATCTTTAATCTGGTTCCTTTGCCGGCTCCTCGCAGCGTAAGGCGGATGGTGCCATAGAAAGGTCTGCCAAAGTCGATGTTGTAACCGGTGGAGTCTCTGTATGTACAGGCTGGTTTCAATATCTTGTAGAGCTTGTTCTCGTCCTTGATAACCTTCTTGTCGCCGAAGGCTTTATAATTCATAACATAGGCAGAATCCTGTCTATATTCGTCTGTGATGACGCAACCGGTAGGGTGAATCCATCCGTAAGGGTGATATACCTCAGATTTCCAAGCCTGCGTATTGGTGTGGGCATGGAAGCGTTCGCCTTCTCCATTGCTGCATTCCTTGAGTTGTCGACAGAGCCATTTACCGTCTGCTTTCTGATAGAAAGGAATGCTGTCCCGCTGCCATCCGTAGAATTCCAGCGAGAGTTGCTTGCCGTAGCTAGGCTTGCCTTGTGGGGCGTACCATACTGCAATCACATTTTCGCCATTTTTGAGGAAGCGGGTTACGTCGATGGTTCGGTTCAGAAGAATGCTGTCCTTGATACCATCGAATTTCAGGCTTCCCGTTACGTTTCTCTCATTGATATAGAGTTTGTAGTTGCCAGTGCTTGCTATATTCATAAAGGCCTGGGTGGGGCACTCGTCCATGATATAACTTTGGCGGAACCATACCTCAGAAGAATCGTTGGGCAGGGGATAGGATATCCAGTGGGTACCGAACTCCTGTGCATGGGAGCTCAGTACCCAAAGTATAGAAATGATGAGAGTTGTTATGTATCTCATTGAATTACTTTTGTCCTTTTCTTTAATGTTTTGTCTTTTACTCTAATAGATAACTATAGTCTTTTACTCTATAGATATAGATAAGATCGATATGGATCTTTTATCTGATGGTCTTTGTTTCTCCTGCCCTGAAGGTAAGGATTTTCTGTTTGCCATTGTAGAGGATAGTCAGATTACCCTCGTTTTTGCTGGTGATGGTTGCCTGAGTCAATTTGCCTTTGTTCCATGCGAGCGATACGCCATAGTTACCACGGGCCTTTAGACCTCTTATCTCTCCTGCCTGCCATTCCTGTGGAAGAGCAGGGAGCAAATTCATCGTTTCACCATCGCATTGCATCAGCATCTCGCAAACACCTGCAGTTCCTCCGAAGTTGCCGTCTATCTGAAATGGTGGATGGGCATCGAAGAGGTTGGGATAGGTACCGCCACTGTGATGCTTGCTATCCTTGTAAACCTCAGGACTAACGTAGGTGAGCAATTTGCGGTATATCTGGTAAGCCTTGTCGGCACGATGCAGACGAGCCCAGAGGTTGATTCTCCAGCCTGTGCTCCAACCTGTAGAATTGTCGCCCTTGATTTCCAAAGTCTTGGTTGCAGCTGCAGCAAGCTCGGGTGTCTTTGCTACCGAAATCTGGTGGAAAGGATAGAGACCGAGCAGGTGAGACTGATGGCGATGATGCCAATCCTGGTCATCCCAATCGTGATACCACTCCATCAGGTTGCCTCGCTTTCCAATGTGGTAAGGACGCAGGCGATCGAGAGCAGCTTGCAACTGCTGCTGGTAATCGCTGTCGATATCCAGGGCTTTCGCTCCCTTGATAGTGTTCTTGAAGAGCTCACGGATGATGGCAAGGTCGGCGGTTCCACCATAGAAACTGCTGCCACGGTAGCCCTTATCGGTGATATAGTCTGCCTCTGGCGATGTGCAAGGGGCTGTAATCAGTTCGTTTGGATTGTGTGGATTCGGAATAAGCCACTCCAGCAGGAAGTCGGCAGCACCCTTCATCAAAGGATAGGCTGTATTGCGGAGATATTCCGTATCACGGGTATAGTCGTAGTGATCCCAGAGGGTTTCTACAAGCCAGGCTCCACCCATCGCCCAATTGCTCCATTGTGGGCTCTCGTTTCCGGTTCCCACAGGGTTGCTCATCGCCCACGCATCGGTATTATGTCCGGCACACCATCCCTTATCGATGCCGTAGAAGTGCTGGGCATTGTGGCGACCTGTTACCGACAAGCCTTCTACCAATCCATCTACAGGAGCAACCAGCTCGGAAAGATTGGCAACTTCTGCCGGCCAGTAATTTTCTTCCAGATTGATGTTGATGGTATAGTTGCCACGCCATGGAGAGCGGAGGGCTGGTGCCCAGAGTCCCTGCAGATTGGCTGGTACTCCCTTGGTGCGGCTACTGCTGATGAGCAGGTATCTGCCATATTGGAAATAGAGCTGTTCCAGATAAGGGTTGCTCTCGTGGTTGTCGCTATAGGCGAGCAACTGCTGGTCGGTAGGGCGGGAAGCATCAAACTTGGCACCTTTCAGGTTCAGGCTTACTCTATCAAAGAGTTTCCTGTAATCAGCGATATGACGCTGCTTGAATTCATCATAGGTGAAGTTGGCAAGATGCCAGGCATCATCAGATACTCTTTCGATATATGGAGCCCCTTCTTTCACCGGGTGTTTGTCGAAGCCATTGTAGCTTGTCTCGTTGACAAGATAGATGATAGCCTCGCTTATATCTTTTAGATGGAGCACTGAATCGTCAGCCCATACCTGTCCGTCGGTGTTCTTTACCTGAAGTATCGCACAGTAATGCGTACTGTTGGCTTCATCTCCCAGAACATGACCTGTCATGGTGATTTGTCCTCTGGATGCTTTCACCTGATGAGGAATGAGGGAGGTCAGGGATATGTCGCTGTTGATGGCTCTCTTTTGAGAGGCACTCAACTTGATGGCGATCATCTTGTCAGGATGTGAAGCAAAATACTCCTTGGTGTACTGGATGCCATTGCGCTTGAATTGTACTGTAGCAAGGGATTTGTCGAGATTTAACTCACGATAGTAATCAGTAAATTCTCCCTGGTTGCAGTCTATGATATTGATCATGCCCAGCGGCTGATAGAACTCCGAGTTGTGTCCTTGTACATAGTGCTGCAGGGAATCGGCAGTCTTGTAATCTTCCTTAAACAGGGCTTCTCTGATTTTGGGAATCCACTTGTAGGCTTCGCCACCTTCGTCAGGGTTTACAGGAACGCCCGTCCATAGGGTGATGTCATTGAGCTGGATGGAATCATTGTTGGCTCCGCCGTAAACCAGCGCACCCAGTTTGCCATTGCCCAGTGGCAGTGACTCTTCGAAGGCGTATGCAGGCTTGTTGTATCACAACTTGTTGGGTAGGGGAGTTTTACTAACTGTTGCCGCCTGGCAGTTCAAGAACGTTGAGGCAGCTAGCGCAAACGTAAAAAGCAGATGCTTCATAAATTTAGTTTTGTTAGTTGTAAAAAACATGATGCTGGGGTGTCGCTTTTTGAAGGCGGCAACCTAAAAAAGGGGGAAGACTCCTGCAGAGTCTGCCCCCAATATATGGTGCTCGCTTTATGCGTCGATATTGGCGTATGTTGCGTTCTGCTCGATGAACTCTCGGCGTGGCTCCACATCGTCGCCCATCAGCATAGAGAAAATCTCGTCAGCCTGAGCTGCATTCTCGATGGTAACCTGCTTGAGCAAGCGTGTTGCTGGGTCCATAGTGGTTTCCCAAAGCTGCTCTGGGTTCATCTCACCCAAACCTTTGTATCGCTGGGTGTGGATATTCTTATCTTCGGTGCCGTCGCCATACTTGTCGATGAAAGCCTGGCGCTGCTGTTCTGTATAGCAATATTCGCTTACCTTGCTGCGGTAAGTACACTTGTAGAGAGGTGGGGTAGCGATATACAAGTGGCCTTCCTCGATAACTTTAGGCATGAAGCGATAGAACAATGTCATGATCAGCGTGTCGATGTGGGAACCATCGACGTCGGCATCGGTCATGATGATAATCTTGTCGTAACGCAGCTTGTCTGTGTTGGCTTCCTTGCTGTCCTCACCATCTACACCGAAGCGAACTCCGATACTCTGGATGATGTTCATGACAGACTCTGCCTCGAAGACTTTATGCCACTGAACCTTTTCTACGTTCAGAATCTTACCACGCAATGGGAGGATAGCCTGGCGGAAACGGTCGCGGCCCTGCTTGGCAGAACCACCAGCGGAATCACCCTCGACGAGGAAGATCTCGCATTCCTTAGGATCCTTCATAGAGCAATCGGCAAGCTTGCCAGGAAGACCGCCACCAGTCATGAAGTTCTTGCGCTGTACGCTCTCACGTGCTTTACGGGCAGCGATACGTGCTGTAGCAGCCAGGACAACCTTTTCGCAGATGCGCTTAGCCTCGTCTGGATGTTCCTCCAGGTAATCAGACAAAGCTTCGTTTACAGCCTGCTGAACGGCGCCCTGTACCTCGCTGTTTCCGAGCTTGGTCTTGGTCTGGCCCTCAAACTGAGGTTCTGCTACCTTGATAGAGATAACGGCGGTAAGACCCTCGCGGAAGTCTTCTGGTGCAATCTCTACCTTTGCCTTCTCAATCTGCTTGGAGATGGTTGGGTCGGCTTCTGCGTAAGCCTTCAGGGTACGGGTCAACGCCATACGGAAACCTGTCAGGTGGGTACCACCCTCGATAGTGTTGATGTTGTTGACGTATGAGTGGATATTCTCTGAATAGTCTGTGTTGTACATCACGGCAATCTCGATAGGAATACCCTGCTTCTCTGTCTTCAGGTAGATGACGTCATCGAAGAGGTGGGTGCGATGGCGATCCACGTAGCGAACGAATTCCTTCAAACCATCCTTCGCATGGAAAACCTGCTCCTTGGTCTTTCCTTCCTCGTCTGGGCGCAGATCTCTCAGAGTAATCTTGATACCCGCGTTGAGGAATGCCAACTCGCGCATACGGTTGGCGATGATGTCCCACTTATAGACAGTGTGAGTAAAGATTGTTGGGTCAGGCCAGAACTGCTGGCGTGTACCGCGCTTGTTGGTCTCGCCTACCACCTTTACCGGATAGAGAGGCTTACCCTTCTCGTATTCCTGCTGGTAGATCTTGCCACCACGGAAGACCTGTGACAACATGTGAGTAGAAAGTGCGTTTACACAACTTACACCCACACCATGCAAACCTCCAGAAACCTTGTAGGAACCCTTGTCGAACTTACCACCGGCGTGGAGCACGGTCATTACGACTTCGAGGGCTGACTTATGAAGCTTCTCGTGCATATCCACAGGGATACCACGGCCATTGTCTTCTACGGTGATAGAGTTGTCCTCATTGATGGTAACCTCGATGTCGGTACAGTAACCAGCCATCGCCTCGTCGATAGAGTTATCAACGGTCTCGTTTACCAGGTGGTGAAGACCCTTTTCGGAAATGTCTCCAATGTACATTGCCGGACGTTTGCGAACAGCTTCCAAGCCTTCAAGAACCTGGATGTTGCTCGCTGAGTAATTATTTGCGGTGTTTTGATTTTCTGCCATTTTTAGAATTGTCTTATTTCCGTGCAAAGATACAAAAAAAAGCTGAGAAACAGCTAGTTTTCTTTGTGAAAATTAGCGAAAAAGGAGAAAAAAGTAAGGTGGTGATGTGTTGAAGGTCTAAGGGGTATAAAAAAGAGTAAGGCTGCAACCCCTTTATGAAGGATAGCAGCCTTATTTATCTCTTTTGCTTTAACTTGGAAGTTAGGCCAACTTAGCGATGTGCTGTGTAAGACCAGACTTCAAGTTTGCAGCCTTGTTCTCGTGAATAACGTTGATCTTAGCCAACTTGTCCAAAAGCTTCTGTACTGTAGGATAGAGCTTTGCAGCCTCCTCCTTGTCAGTCATGTTGCGCAACTTGCGAACGGCATTGCGCATAGTCTTTGCATAGTACTTGTTATGCAAAGCCTTCTTCTTGTCCTGACGGATTCTCTTTACTGATGATTTGTGATTTGCCATCTCTATGTTTTATTTTTATATTCTTTATTAATGTTTGTAGTCCCTAGCAGAGTCGAACTGCTCTTTAGAGAATGAAAATCTCTCGTCCTAACCGATAGACGAAGGGACCATTGCTTATTTGCGGGTGCAAAGTTACTACTTTTATTTGAATCTTGCAAATTTTTCCGCGAAAATTTTCGCTAAATGCTTGTTTTTTTGTAATTTTGCCTTGTTTTTTAATAATTATAGACAAAATGGAAGTAAAAACTAGAGCTATCGTACTACAAACCATTAAGTATGGGGATGCACAACTTATCGTGGATTTCTTCACCGAAAAGTTGGGCAGAGTCTCTTTTATGGTCAAAATACCCAAGTCTTCTAAGGCGAAGATGAAGCGTCAGCTGTTTCAGCCCTTGATGATTCTCAACCTGGAGTTCGATCATCGTCCGAAAGCTAACTTACAGCGATTGAAGGATGTATCCATCGCCCTTCCCTTTGTGGATCTTCCCTTTTCGCCTTACAAGTTGGCGATGTCTATGTTTCTGGCAGAGCTTTTGGGGCAAGCCACCAGGAACGAGCAGGTGAATGTTCCATTGTTTTCCTTCATAGAGGAGAGTGTGGCGTGGCTCGATCAGGCACAGGGTAATTATGCCAATTTCCACATTGTCTTTATGGTTCGGCTAACCTTCTTTCTCGGATTTTCGCCTAACCTTGAGAGTGGTGCGCATGGCGATTTCTTCGACTTGGAGGAAGGCCGCTTTGTATCCTTCGTGCCTACACACGTGCATTATTTAAATAAAGAGGATTCTTTGCGTATGCTGGGGCTGCTTCGCCTGAGCTATGAAACGATGCACCTCTACACAATGTCCCGATTGGATCGAAACCGCTGTGTAGAGGTGATATTGCAATATTATAGGATTCATGTTCCGGGATTCCCGGAGCTGAAAAGCTTTTCTGTTCTACAGGAGTTGTTTGCTTAAGGAACGTTTCCCTAGGCGAAGCTAATGACTCCCTGTACTGTGTCGTTATCGTCTTTCTTCTTAGCCTCCTCTGTTTCAGCATTGCCAGAAGCCAGATTGCGGATGTCTTCGAGAGTCTGACGGGTACGCTTGAAGGTTGGTGTATTCTCAACCTGAAGGATTACATCCTCATTGTCGAGATCCTCAGGACGGAACAGGAAGATGTGTGGATGACGCTTATACTGTGTAGAGTTGCCGTCTGAACCATAGTAGCGCTCGCGTCTGTTCTGACGCTCTGCCCTTGTCTCTTCCTCTTCTGCGATACGGCGAGCTTCCTCTTCTGTATGCTTCTTCATGTGGCGGTTCATTCCCTCTACGTCTTCGAGTCCGAAACCTGTTGCCAATACGGTAACTTTGACACGGCTGCCCAACTCTGGATCAATGGCGAGTCCCCACTTCAACTCGAAGTCATCTCCAAACTTCTCCATGAAGTCGTTTACATCGTTCATCTCATCCATGGTCAAACCAGGATTGTCCTTCTTCTCACTGGCAAAAGCAATGCTCAGCAAGATTTTCTTGGAGTTGAATACATCGTTGTCGTTGAGCAAAGGTGAGTTCAATGCATCCTCAATCGCCTTCTTGACACGACCTTCGCCCTCACCGTAACCTGTACTCATGATGGCAACGCCACCATCCTTCAATACAGTCTTCACGTCGTTGAAGTCGAGGTTGATGAGTCCGTGAACGGTGATGATTTCTGCAATACTCTTTGCTGCAACGCTTAAGGTGTCGTCTGCCTTTCCGAAGGCATCGAGTACAGCGAGGTCTGGATAAATCTGGCGGAGACGCTCGTTGTTGATAACCAGCAGGGCATCTACGTGCTTAGACATTTCTTCTACACCATCCAGTGCCTGGTCAATCTTCTTAGGACCTTCGAAGCGGAAAGGAATGGTTACGATACCAACGGTAAGGATTCCGAGTTCCTTGCTCACTCTTGCGATGACAGGCGCAGCACCGGTTCCTGTACCACCACCCATTCCGGCAGTGATGAAAGCCATCTTGGTGCCGTCGTTCAGCATGTGCTTGATCTCTTCAAGGGTTTCCTCGGCAGCCTGGCGAGCCTTGGCAGGCTTGTTGCCGGCTCCCAGACCTTCCTTGCCCAACTGCAGATGTACAGGTACTGGAGAATCGTTGAGTGCCTGATTATCAGTGTTACACAATACGAAGCTTACGTCGTGGATGCCTTCACGGTACATGTGGTTGACAGCGTTACCACCGCCACCACCTACACCAATCACCTTGATGATGCTGTTTTCCTTTTCTGGCTCTCCAAAGTCCAGAATATGTGGAGTATTTGTGTTATCTAGCATAATAGTCTATTCTAAAATATGATTATATTATTCTTCCTCAGAGATGGTATCCTTCACAAACTTCTTGAATCCTCTCATGAACTTGTGAACGAGGCTGTTCTCTTTTCTGCGTTTTGCTTCTTCCTCGGCTTCCTTTTCTGCCAGGAGTCTTGCCTCTTCCTCTTCC
This sequence comes from Prevotella sp. AM23-5, assembly GCF_003473645.1. NCBI lineage: Bacteria > Pseudomonadati > Bacteroidota > Bacteroidia > Bacteroidales > Prevotellaceae > Prevotella > Prevotella sp. AM23-5. Next base: position 14,091 of record NZ_QUCG01000034.1, read on the forward strand.
TGTTCTCTCTTGCGGCGAGCCTCTTCTTCAGCCTTCTGCTTTTCGGCTGCAGTCAATACCACGCCGGTGCCTACGGTTTCGTTCGGGTTGCGAGGAGCTTTGTGAGCTTCTGCACCTGTTCCTGTTGTAGGACGGTTGTCGAGGTTGTCGAAGAGGTCATTGTTGAATTCGCTGCCTGCGCAGTTCATGTCGCCCTTAGCCAGGAGTCCCAATACGGTATTCATCATACCGGTATGATTGGTGATCTTAGGATCCTTTGAGTTGACTGTCTGGGTAACAAACTTCGCGATGCGTACCTTGTCGATATGGGTATGAGTCTTGAATACCTTATCGATTTCAGGCATATTGCTTCCACCGCCGGTGAGGATGATACCACCCATCAGCTTATCAGAGAATTCTACAGGTACCTGGAACCATGCATTTTCTACGATTTCCTCCACACGAGCCTCTACAATCTCGATAAACTTCTTGCTCTCTATGGTTCTATCCTTGTCAACAGAGTAGTTGAGTGTTGGGTCGATATTGCTGATATCGGTGTAGGCCTTTGCGTATTTCAGCTTCATCTTTTCTGCATCAGCATCCTCGAGCTGGAGGCAAGTCAAGTCCTTGGTGATGTTGTTTCCACCCAATGGGATGACAGAGAGATGGCGCAGGATACCCTTGTAGTAAACGGATACGGTAGTGGTGTCGGCACCCAGGTCAACGAGCATACATCCGGCTCTCTTCTCAGAGTCGGTCAATACGCTGTCTGCCATAGCCAATGGTGCGAGATACATCTCCGCAATCGAGATATTTGCATTCTCGAAGCAGGTATTGATATTGTTATAGAAGTTCTTGCGCCAAAGGATATTCAGGAAGATACCTTCCAGATGGCTGCACTGTATGCCTACAGGGTCAATCTGGTACTGGTTGTCTATCTTGTATTCCTGTGTTGCAGCGTCAAGAATTTCTTGGTCTGGATAAGTCATGTTGCGGTTGATGTCCATCAGCTCATTAATCATATCCTGCGAGATGATAGATGCGCCTGGCAGATCTTTCACGATGACGTTCTTGAGGCTTCTGATAGATCTGCCTCCTACACCCACGTAAACCTGGGTAATATCTTGTTTGAGGAAGTTCTTCAACTTCTTGATGATGCTAGTGAGGCACTGGCATGTTTTGTCGATGTTATAGATAACACCCTTTCTGATACAAGAAGACGAGTTTTCCTCGACGGTAGCCAGCACGGTGATGCTGCCGTCTAAATTCTTCTGACCAGCTATACCTGTCATCTTAGATGAGCCAAGCTCGATAGCTACAATAAATTCCTTTGGCATAGTCTTTATATATTATCTTTTTCTGTTTCAATTATAAAATTAGCTGTTATGATGCTTTGTGCAAATTATCTGGTTGTCAAACTCGATGTTGATGTATGAGTATTTGTTCCAGCCAGCTTGAGAGAGACCATATTTGTAGAACTTTTCCAGACGGTCCATCTTCTTGTTGATGAAGTCTTCTACATCTTGTTCTCTTTTGCTGATGATATTGCTTTCCGGCAGGTTACCTATATATATAATGTGGTTTCCTACTCGTGGCACCAGTTCAATGCCCCTGTCGGGCAGTACGTTGATCTGCTCTATCTGATTTCTCCAAAGATTGTTCTTCATCAGGGTCTTGCTTACCAGCGATATGTATTTTTGGGCAAACCATTTGTTGATGTTGCCTGTGGCGATGATGATGTCGCTTGTATAGTTGGTGTTGGGCATTACCTGATAATGATCATCTATATAGTAGTCCTCGTTGTTGATGCTCTTGATTCTCACAATTGGCATACGCTGGGTGAGGTAGATATCCACCAGTCCGTCTTGCGTCTTGTAGCATTCTGCGGTCTTCACGAAGGGACTGGTCTTTAAGGTTTCCTCTATCTTCCTGGCGTTCACGCCGTTCAGCGGTTTCTCCAGGGGATAGAGCTTTTTTATCTCCAGTCTCTTCTTGATTTCCTTTGCATTCAGAAAGCCGTTGGTCATCTCATCCTCAATGTTGATATTCACCTTGGTGCATAGCATTCCCTTTTCATCAGGTTTGTTAAACTTGGTGAAAGCGAATCCCAGATAGATTGCCAGTGCAACATCCAGGGTGATGAGTAGGGTTTTCTGCCAATTGATATGCATTGATTACTTTGTTCTTGTTTGCACAAGCCCCTGTCTCCGGGGGCTTATTTTGATTCTAGAATCTTTGTGATCTCTGGAACATAGTTGTCCAGATCTCCAGCTCCCAGAACGACGAGTACGTCGAAGTCACGGCTCTTCACCAGGTCGAGTACTTCTTCCTTGTGAATCATGCTCTTCTCTACGCCTGGTTTCAGGTTGTCGTAGATGAGCTTGGAGGTAACTCCTTGGATAGGCTGCTCGCGAGCAGGATAGATATCGCAGAGGATGACTTCATCGAGGAGACTCAGGCTGTTGGCAAAGTCCTTGTAGAAGTCACGGGTGCGGGTGTAGAGGTGAGGCTGGAAGATGGCTGTAATCTTGCGATCTTTGTAAAGCTCACGAATACTCTTTGCACTCTGGTAAATCTCTTTTGGATGATGAGCGTAGTCGGAAAGGAATACGAGCTTGTCGTTCTTGATCTTGAAGTCGAAGCGGCGGTCCACGCCTCCGTATGTCTTCATTCCGTTGCGAAGCTCATCGGCGGTACAACCATTCAGCTGCGCCATTGCCATTGCTGCCACACCATTTGTGATGTTGATTGGCACTGGCTGTCCGAGCTCTACACCTGTAACGTTTTCGATAGGAGAGATGAAGTCGAATGTGATTCCGCCATTCTCTATCTTGATGTTCTCAGCGTGGAAGTCGCCTTCGTCCTGGCTGTATTCGTATATCTTGACGCCGTCCTGTACGTGCTGCTTCATCTCCAGGTCTTTGTGGATGATGAGCGCACCGCCCGGCTGAATCAATTCTGTATAGTGACGGAAGCTTTCGAGATAAGCCTCCTTGGTACCATAGATGTCGAGGTGATCAGGATCTGTAGATGTGATGACGCTCATCCATGGGCGCAACCAGTGGAAACTGCGGTCAAACTCATCTGCTTCGATGACTACGAAGTCGCTCTTGTCTGAGAGAATGTAGTTGGTGCCATAGTTCTTGGAGATTCCTCCGAGGAAGGCATTGCAGTCGAGATGGCTCTGGTGCATGATGTGGGCACACATGGTAGAAGTAGAAGTCTTGCCGTGTGTACCTGCCACGCACAGTCCCTTGTGGGTGCGGGTCAGGGTACCCAGAACCTGTGCACGCTTCTCGATGGTGAATCCATTCTCGCGGAAGTAAACCAGCTCCTTGTGCTCAGCAGGGATGGCTGGTGTATAGACAACCAGCGTGTTCTTGGCATCCTTGCAAGCCTCAGGGATGAGATCTACATTCTCTTCGTAGTGGATGAGCATTCCTTCTTTCTCCAACTCGTGAGTGAGATTGGAAGGAGTCTTGTCGTATCCGGCTACAACCAACTTCTTGCTGAGGAAGTATCTGGCGATGGCGCTCATACCGATGCCGCCAGCACCTACAAAATAAACTGCTTTAATATCCTTGATTTCCATTATCTTGTTGCTAATTTGATTACTTCGTCGGCGATGACGTCGGCTGAGTTCTTTAATCCTAATTTCTTGATGTTCTCACAGAGTGAGTTGAGTTTATCCTCGTTCTTGACTGTGTTGATGGCTTTCTGGAGCAATTCGTTTGGCGCATCAGCATCTTTCACATAGATGGCTGCATCCTTGTTTACCAGTGCCATGGCATTCTTGGTCTGATGGTCTTCTGCCACGTTAGGGCTTGGGACGAGGATGACAGGCTTTCCGATGAGGCAGAACTCACTGATACTGCTGGCTCCGGCACGGCTGATCACGAGGTCGGCAGCCTTGTAGGCTGCGCCCATGTCGCTGATGAAGTCGGTAACCTTGAGCATTGGAAGTTCCTTGCCCTTGAGTTGCTCCATGATGGCTGCGTTGTAGTACTTACCTGTCTGCCAGATAAACTGCACGCCGCTTTCCTTCACGAGGTCGAGGTGCTGTAGCACGCTCTCGTTGATGGTTCTTGCACCGAGGCTTCCGCCCACGAGCAGGATGGTTTTCTTGTCAGGGTCGAGACCGAACTGCTTTCGTGCCTCTTCCTTGGTGAGGGTAGTCTCCAATACGTTCTGGCGTACTGGATTTCCCGTCATGATGATTTTGTCGGCAGGGAAGAAACGTTCCATTCCTTCGTAAGCCACGCATATCTTTTCTGCCTTCTTTGCCAGGAGCTTGTTGGTCACACCTGCGTATGAGTTCTGTTCCTGGATGAGGCATGGAATACCTTTGCTAGCGCAAACGTTGAGTGTAGGACCGCTGGCGTATCCGCCCACACCTACAGCAGCCATTGGCTTGAAATTCTTGATGATGCTCTTGGCCATGTGCTGGCTCTTCCATATCTTGAAGAGAACAGCGATGTTCTTGAGCAGATGCTTTCTGTCGAAACCGCAGATAGGCAATCCTTTGATTTCATAACCTGCTGCAGGAACACGCTGCATTTCCATTCTGCCGAGTGCTCCAACAAACAATATTTTGGCATCAGGGCGCTTTGCCTTGATGGCGTTTGCGATGGATACGGCAGGGAATATATGACCGCCTGTACCGCCTCCACTTATGATAATTCTCAGTTCATTATTCATAATCCATTCTTGTTTACGACCCGAGGGTCAACAATTTTCACGCAAAGGTAAGCAAAAAAATCCATTTAATGGCATTTTTTACCTTATTTATGATACTCTTTTGTTATGCAGCAGCAAATTTGTCAAAATTTGCTTCGTTTTGAGGCAAATCTTTCTTTTTTGCGGTTCTACTGATGCTTAAGATGATGCCCAGGTAGAGACAGTTGATGATGGTTGAGGTTCCACCTCGGCTGATGAGCGGAAGTGGCTGACCAGTAACCGGTGCCAAGCCTACAGCTACAGCCATATTGAACAGTGCCTGGATAACCAGCATGATGGCAAGTCCCATGCACAGGAATGCTGGGAATGTGTTCTCACACCGGTTGGCGATTCGCCCGGCTCTGAAGAGCAGAATGATGTAGAGGAATGCCACAAAGAAGGCACCCCACAGTCCCATTTCCTCGATGATGATGGCGTAGATGAAGTCGGAGAATGCCTGAGAGAGAAAATCTCGTTCTACGGAGTTTCCCGGTCCCTTTCCCACGATATTCGATGAGGCGATGGCGATGTTGGCATGGGCCACCTGCGCATCCTTATCCAGGTCCACGTCTTCCGGAGCCACTGGCTTGGAATTGATAAACTTGTCGATACGTGCTTTCCAGGTATCTGCTCGGTGGAACATCTTCTCTGCCATACCTGGTGCTTCTTCCTTCTCGTTGATGTTCTCTGTGAGCGTATTTTCCGGCTTGTTTCCTCCGTTTTCCTTGTCTTCACCCACGATCATGACGCCGGCGAAGACAACGCAGATAAATATCAAGACGCTGCCCACGAGTTTGCCTATCTGACTCATAGGTACTCTTCCGATGATCATCATGCATAAGATAGTGATGCACAGAAGCATGGCGGTGGATAAGTTCTCAAGTCCGATGAGGATGATAAACGGGCAGCAGGCCGTCAATACATACTTGAAGGCTCTCCGTTCTGCACCATTCTGCGTCTGCATTGCACTGAGAATCTGTGCCACTACCAGCACCACCGCTCCCTTGGCTATTTCCGAAGGCTGAAACTGGATGCCCACCAGGTTAATCCAGCGGGATGCGCCATTGGTGGATTGTCCCGCTATCAAAACCCAGATGAGTAAGCCCTGAGATGGAAATATCACAAAAGGAGTGACGATCTTGAAGTACTTACACTTAACCTTGAGCATACATATCATGGTGCCTAAGCCTAGAAAAAGGAGACCTATATGGCGTATTACCGGCGCCATATAGTTACCACTCTTGTACGACAAGGAGCTAGAGGCGGAATACACCTCTATGATGCTTATCATACAGAGAAAGAAGAAGACCATCCAGATGACCTTGTCTCCCTTGAATATGTTGCCTATGGTCTTATTGTTCATTTCTTAACTGTCCTATCTCTAAAATTATTATCACTTAAGTTCTTGCCAAATGAAAAGTTATTCACCGATGGCTCTTGCCAGTGCCTTGAACTGCTCGCCGCGGTCCTCCATGTTCTTGAAGAGGTCGAAGCTGGCGCAGCATGGGCTCAGCAATACGGTGTCGCCTGGCTTGGCCAGCTCCTGGCAGGCAGCCACGCAGTCTTTCATACTGTGGGTGTCGCGAACAGGAATGCCCAGGGCGTCGAAGTTGTCGTGCAGCTTCTGGTTGTCGGCTCCGAGATATACGATACCTGCACACTTCTCCTTTACCAGGTCCTTGATCTGGTTGTAATCGTTGCCCTTGTCCTTACCACCGATGATGAGGATGGTAGGGGTTGTCATGCTCTCCAGAGCGTACCAGCAAGCATCCACATTGGTAGCCTTTGAGTCGTTTACATAGTAAACTCCCTTGAACTTGCCCACCTTTTCCAGTCGGTGCTCTACGCCAGGGAAGTCGCTGAGGCCCTTGTGCAGGGTCTCGTGGTCGATGCCAACGATGTTGCAGGCGAGTCCGGCTGCCAGGCTGTTGTAGATGTTGTGCTTGCCGCGCAGGCTCATGTCTGCCTGTGGCATCTCGAAGGCTGATGGGAACTTGAGCTTGTACTTGCCGTCCTCGATGTAGCCCACGCATCCTTCCTCGTTGAATTCTGAGAATGGGCAGAGGTGTGACTTGAGGTCATACTTCTCCAGTTCCTTCTTCACGATAGGATCATCGTTCCAGAAGATGAAGCTGTCTTCCTCTGTCTGGTTCTGTGTGATGCGCATCTTGGCATCGGTATAGTTCTGCATCTTGAACTCGTAGCGGTCCAGATGGTCTGGAGTGATATTGAGCAGGATTGCCACGTTGGCACGGAATTCGTACATGTTGTCAAGCTGGAAACTGCTCAGCTCGATGACGTAGTACTTATGAGGTGTCTCTGCCACCTGCAGCGCCAGACTCTTGCCGATATTGCCAGCCAGTCCTACATCGTAGCCAGCCGACTTGATGATGTGATAGATCAGCGAAGTAGTTGTGGTCTTGCCATTGCTACCTGTGATGCAGATCATCTTGGCATCTGTATATCTGCCTGCAAATTCTATTTCGCTGATGATAGGAGTACCCTTTGCCATCAGTTTCTGAATCATAGGGGCTTCCTTAGGAATGCCCGGGCTCTTGATGACTTCATCAGCGTCTAAGATTTTCTCTTCAGTATGATGTCCCTCTTCCCACTCAATGCCGTGGTCGTCCATCAACTTCTTGTAGTTGTCCTTGATCTTAGACATGTCAGAGACAAATACCTCGAATCCCTCTTTCTTCGCCAGCACGGCAGCACCTGCGCCACTTTCGCCAGCTCCTAAAATTACAATTTTGCTCATTGTTGTATCTTTATCTTGTCAGGCTGATAAGAGCCTTTGTTTTATCTTATCTTCAATGTGATGATGGTGAGTGCTGCCAGGATGATGGTCACGATCCAGAAACGGATGGTAATCTTCGATTCGTGGTAGCAGTTGCGAGGCTTCTTCCACAGATACTTGCAGTCTGGATCCAACTGGCTGTCCTGTGTACGGAAGTTGTCGTGGATAGGCGTGCGCTTGAAGATGCGCTGCTTGATGCCTCTGCGCTTACCCAGCTTGTAGTAATATACCTGCATCATCACGCTGAGGCTCTCTACGAAGAAGATTCCGCAGAGGATAGGCAGCATCAGCTCCTTGTGGATGATGATGGCGCCCACGGCGATGATACCGCCGATGGTGAGCGAACCGGTATCGCCCATGAACACTTGCGCAGGGTAGGCATTGTACCAGAGGAAGCCGATGAGGGCTCCGATAAAGGCACAGAAGAATACCACCAGCTCCTCGGAGCCTGGAATATACATGATGTTGAGGTAGGCGGCAAACTCGATGTGCGACGACACATACGCAAGAATGCCTAATGCCACACCTATGATGGCGGAGTTTCCGGCACACATTCCATCCATTCCATCGTTGAGGTTGGCACCGTTGGAAACGGCGGTAACCACGAAGATGGTCATGATTACAAAGAGAATCCAGCCTGCAGCTACCTTGTGCTCACCACAGAAGCTGGTGATACTGGAGTAGTCGAGATTATGTCCCTTGATGAAAGGTATGGTGGTTTTCAACGACTTTCGTGCCTCTGCCCGATGCTTTACCACCGTCTCCTGTCCCTGGCGTTCGATGGCGAGGTTCTCGTTCATCTTCACGTCTGGAGAAGCCCAGAGCACCAGACCTACGATGAGGCCGATACCAACCTGTCCTACGATTTTATATTTACCCTTCAGTCCCTCTTTGTCGCGCTTGAAAATCTTGATGAAGTCATCCATACCACCGAGGAAACCAAGCCATACGGTAGTGATGATCATCAGGATCAGATAGATGTTGCGCAATCTGCCGAGCAGCAATACAGGTACGAGGATGGCCAGGATGATGATGACGCCACCCATGGATGGGACACCGATCTTCTTTACGCCGAATGGGTCGATGCTGGCATCGCGCTGGGTCTCGGTAATCTGCTTGCTCTTGAGGTACTTGATGAACTTCTCGCCAAACCATGCAGAGATGACGAGTGATAAAATCAGTGCGAGCAGGGCACGGAATGAGATGTAACCCCACATGTGGGAACCTGTGATGCCCCACTGCTCCAGAAATCTAAAAAGATAGTATAACATTTTTCTTCTTCTCTTTTTCTATTAGATGATAATACTACTTGTTGATACCGAAGATTTCGCGAAGCACTTCCTTGTCATCGAAGTGATGCTTCACGCCCTTGATCTCCTGGTAGTCTTCATGTCCCTTTCCGGCAACGAGGATTACATCGCCCTTCTTGGCCAGCATGCAGGCTGTGCGGATTGCTTCCTTGCGGTCAACGATGCTGATCACCTTCTTCATCTGCTGGGCGTTGAGACCAGCCAGCATGTCGTTGATGATGTCCTGTGGCTCTTCGAAGCGAGGGTTGTCGCTGGTGATGATAACCTTATCGCTCTGCTTGACTGCCTCTTGTGCCATCAACGGGCGCTTGCCCTTGTCACGGTTTCCACCGGCACCGCAGACGGTAATCACTTCGCCGCCCTTGCCGTCGAGAACCTCGTGGATGGCATTCAGTACGTTCTCCAATGCATCTGGTGTATGAGCATAGTCAACGATGGCTGTATAGCCTTCTGGCGACTGGATAGGCTCCAATCGTCCGTTTACGCTGTGAAGGGTACTCATCACAACGAGTACATCCTCCGGCTTCTTGCCGAGCATGACGGCTGCACCATATACGGCAAGCAGATTGCTTACATTGAATTTTCCGATAAACTGTACGCCTACCTCTCTGCCATCAATCTCCAGATACATGCCGCCGAAGTGACACTCCAGAATCCTTGCCTTGAAGTCTGCCATAGAGCGGGTAGAGTAGGTCTTCACGGTAGCCTTGGTGTTCTGTACCATGATCATGCCGTTCTTGTCGTCGGCATTGGTGATGGCGAAGGCTGTCTTAGGCAGACCGTCGAAGAAAGCCTTCTTGGCGTTGCGGTAGTTTTCGAATGTCTTGTGATAGTCTAGATGGTCGCGGGTGAGATTGGTGAACAGTCCGCCGGCGAACTCCAAACCGCCGATACGCTTCTGTGCGATGGCATGAGAAGAGCACTCCATGAAGGCGTATTCGCATCCTGCCTCTACCATCTTGCCCAGCAGCATGTTCAGCTCGATAGGGTCTGGGGTAGTGTGGTCGGCAGGAATAGCCTCGCCCTCAATGTAATTGCAGACGGTGGAGAGCAGACCGCACTTATGTCCGAACTTGCGGAACATATTATATAATAAGGTGGCGATGGTGGTCTTGCCATTGGTGCCAGTCACGCCAACCAACTTCAGCTTCTTGGATGGATCACCATAGAAGAGTGTAGCCACTTTACCTACAGCATCTTCAGTAGATGCTACCTGAATGTAAGTTACGCCTTCGATTTTCTCCTCAGGCATATCCTCGCACAAAACCGACTTTGCGCCCAGGGCCAATGCCTTTGAAATAAACTGGTGGCCGTCAACCTGAGTGCCCTTGATAGCAACGAACAAGTGACCTTCCTTAATCTTTCGGGAGTCGATGTTTACGCCCGAAACCTCTACATCAGCATCACCGACAATCTGAATCGGCTCGATGTTTTTGAGTAATTCTTGTAACTTCATATTTAATATCTTTATGTATTTACACCTTATTATATATATTAGTTCAATTCGATGATACAGATGGAACCCTTCTTGACCGGTGTTCCCGGCATGAGACTTTGCTTGATTACCTTGCCTCTGCCATGAATCCTGGTTCTGATTCCTCTGCTCTCCATGCAGAAGATAGCGTCTCTGGCTCCCATGCCTGTAATATCGGGCACGGTGCTTTTGCCGTATTGCTTCTCTTTGAAAAGCTTGATGCTTCTGCTTCCTATGCGTTCTGCCTTGCCCCAGATAGGATTGCCGTTGGCGTAGCTTCCACTCCAGTTGGTGTTGGTCTTGATGCCCAGGTGGGTGAGTACGTAGTCGGCAGCCAGCACGTTTCCGTTCTTCACGTCCGGAACGAAGATGGAGGCTGAATCCTTGGCATCCTTTACGTCGAGTTTCAGGCTCTGTGCCATGATGCCTTCGGCAATGTCGTGGAATACCTTGCCACTCATGCTTCCGCCGGAAGCTGGCAAACCTGATTTCTGAATGCAGACGATACAGCTGTAGCGCGGATTGTCGGCAGGGAAGTAGCCGGCGAAGCTCACCAGATAGTTGGTAATGCCGTTCTTGTAACCGCCGGCTCCCTTGGAAACCTGAGCCGTACCGGTCTTTCCGGCAACCTTGAAGTTAGGCGAACCGGCTTTTTTGCCCAGTCCCAGGCTAACCACCTGTTCCAGGATGGTCTGCATCTTCTTGATGGATTGCGGTTTGGCTATCTGTGGGCGCATCACCTCTGGCGGAAACTCCATGATGGTTTCTCCGTTCTTCACTACCTTGCTCACGAATCTAGGACGCATCATCTTGCCGTTGTTGGCGATGGTGTTGTAGAAGGTGAGGGTAGAGATCGGTGGCACCTGCGTTTCGTATCCGATACTCATCCATGGCAAGCTGGTCTTTGCCCAGTTGTCATACTGTCCGTGGCTGTTTCTGTGCGGCATTCGGATTCGGGCAGGAGTAGCTCCCACCAGCGGAATCTTCAGGTCGTCGTGCAGACCGGTGCGATAGATGCCCTGTACGAATTTCTCCGGACAGTTGTGGTAGTGGTCGTCGATGATTCGGCTCACACCGATGTTAGAACTGTACCACAGTGTCTTTGCGAAGGTCAGCATTCCATATCCGCCCTTTCGCCAGTTATGGTCCTTCATGTCTCGTCCGTACATCTGCCAGACGCCACATCCCGTTTCCACGTGACAGGTAGTATCTACCACGCCATCATCGAGCGCAACGAGCAGCGAGGCAGGCTTGAATACCGAACCCGGCTCCAGAAGGTCGCTCACGGCATGGTTGTGAATCTCTCTGTATTCGCCGTCGAAGCATTTTTCCATGTTTACAATGGCCTTGATGTCGCCGGTAGGCACATCCATCACGATGGCTACACCCACGTTGGCATTGATTTCCTTCAACTCTTCGATGAGTGAGCGCTCGGCAAGATCCTGCATGCTCACATCGATGGTGGTAACGATGTCGGCACCGTCGATAGGAGGGGTATCGGTGATGTCGAGGAACTTGTTGCGCACCTTGCGGCGATGCACGATACCATTGGTTCCGCGCAGGATGGAGTCATAGCTCAGCTCCAGTCCGAATCTGGCGGTATCCTTAGCACCAAACATGGCTCCGATGGTTCTTCCTGCCAGCGAACCGTAGGTGCGGGTGCGGGCATTGTATTCCTCCCAGTGGAATCCGCTCTTGTAGGGAGTGAGGCGGAAAATTGGCAGTGCCTTCACCTCGGTGAAGGTGTTATAGTCGATACGACTTCCATATACCGCCCAGTGGCGGCTCTTCTTGCCGCGTCCCTCTATGAGATGGCGCTTGAATTCCTCTGCTGTTTTCTCCGGGAATATCTTGTGGAGTCCCTGGCAGATGGAATCCTGCTTGGCATCCCAAAGCGAGTCGTTGCCGGCTTCGGTCAGCGCCTTGAAGTCCATGAATACCTTGAACTCTGGCAGCGAACTCGCCATCAGCTGTCCTGCGCAGCTCAGGATGTTGCCTCTGTTAGGCTTCACGGTCACGGAGTCTCTCTTCTGTCGCTCGGCAACCTGCATCCAGTAGTCGTGCTTAGCCGTCATGATGTAGAGTGCTTTTCCTACGATGGCGGTGGCAATCAGGGTCATGATGATGGCGATGGCACTATAGCGCGGCATTACTTTCTTATGCTCAAACTTGCTCATTCTTCTGGTACGTTTATGATGTAAGGAGGTTGTGTGGCGATGTGCAGGGTGCTGTCCTTGCTGTGCTTCAGCATGTCGAGCACATTGCTTTCACGACTCTTCTCTGTTATCTGACTGCTGGTTGACAGTGCTTTGTATTTCGTGTCTTGCAGCTCTTTTTGCAGTTGATCCAATTCGATGAGATCCTTCTGGATGCTGTATCGGTTGGATATGTAGATAATGATGAAAACCACGATGAGCATGAACAGCCATATCTGCTTTCTGATGATTTGTGCGGTGAGGATGTCGCCACCCAGAATCTTGCGCAGTGTGAAGCTGGCAGAACCCGACACTTCCTCCTCGATGGCCTGCTTGGCAATCACTTCCTTGAGCGAAGCCTGCGGAGCCGGTTTGGGAGCTTCCGGCTGCGCCTTCTGCTCTTCAGCCGGGATGCTTGTTTCTGGTTTTTCTTTATCTTGTTTCATTTTCTATTGCATTACATGATTGCAGTTACATGATAATCTCATTTACTCTATTTCTTTTCTGCGATTCTCAACTTGGCGCTGCGGCTTCTCGGGTTTCTCTCCTGCTCATCGGCATCTGGTATGATTACCTTGTTGTTAACGAGCTTGAAAGGCGTCTCGATTCTTCCGAAGAAGTCCTGTTCTACCTTGCCTTCTGGATTGCCCGCCTTCATCATGTTCTTCACGATGCGGTCTTCCAGCGAGTGATAGGTAATCACCGAGAGTCTTCCTCCCGGCTTGAGCAGTTCGGTGGCAGAGCGGAGCATTTCTTTCAGAGCGTCCATCTCGTGATTCACCTCTATGCGCAGTGCCTGGAAGAGCTTGGCCATCTCCTTCTTCTCCCGCTCTCGCTTGAAGAGGGGTTCCACGGCAGCCATGAAGTCCTTGGTGGTCTTGATAGGGCTTGCGGCTCTTGCCTTGACCAGCGCTGAAGCGATGCGGCGGGAATTCTTCAGTTCGCCGTAGAGATAGAAAATGTCGGCAAGTGCCTCTTCCTCGTATTCGTTCACGATGTCGGCAGCAGTCTTCCCGGCTCTCTTGTTCATGCGCATGTCGAGAGGAGAATCAAAGCGGAAGGAAAATCCGCGGGTCTCGTCGTCGAAATGATGACTCGATACACCGAGGTCGGCGAGTAGTCCGTCCAGTCCCTCCACGCCATAGTATCTCATCCAGTTCTTCAGGTATCTGAAGTTGGAGCATACGAAGGTGAAGTTGGGATTTGCCACCACGTTGCGCTCGGCATCAGCGTCCTGGTCGAAGCTGTAGAGATGTGCTCCCTCGCTCAGGCGGGAGATGATCTCCCTGGAATGTCCTCCACCGCCGAAGGTAACATCTACATAGATGCCGCCTGGCTGGATGTTGAGTCCGTCAACGCTCTCTTTGAGGAGCACGGGTACGTGATATGTTTCTGCTGTCTTGATCATTCTTCTTGATTCTTTTTCTTTTGTAAGTTACTTATTTTTAACTTGTTTCTTTCACGTGCATGTACTTATATACAGCGCGTATGTACCTATTTAATAGGAATTCGGCTCCAAAGGTACATAAAAATCCTCACATAGCTCCATGTTTCCCCACAAATTTTATGAAACGGGCGCAAAAAAATGATTTTTTCATTTTTTCGCTCCTTATTCGCTGGTATCTAGTAATTCGCGAAAAACGATGTTTTTTGTCTTGATTTCTCCCGAAAAGATGGAAAAATGCACTATTTTTTAGCTTTATTGATAATTTTTCGGGAAAAATGACTCATATTTAAAAAAGAAAAACTAACTTTGCAGGAACTTATTAGGTTTACTGAAAATGAGTGGTTCAATAGAGAAAACGATAGACATAGAAAAGATACTGAAGAACAAGATGGGGAGCAAAGCTAAATTTGTTCCCAGATTCCTCGTGTCTTGGCTGAAAAAGATTATACACGAAGACGAAGTGAACAAGTTCTTGTGGGAAAGCCGCAACCTCTCCGGTACGGACTGGCTTACAGAATGCGTGCGCTATCTGAAGATGGATGTAGAAATCGTAGGCTTGGAGAATTTGCCGGATAAGAATGATGGCAAGCTCTATACTTTCGTGTCTAATCATCCGCTGGGTGGACAGGACGGCGTGTGCCTCGGCTCCATCATCGGAACGCATTATGATGGTAAGTTCCGCTATCTGGTAAACGATCTGCTGCTCAATCTTCCGGGCTTGAAGCCGGTGAGCATCGGCATCAACAAGACCGGCCGACAGAGCCGTGACTTCCCTCGCATGGTAGAGGCTGGATTCCAGAGTGACAACCACATGCTGATGTTCCCTGCGGGATTGAACAGCCGCAAGCAGCCTGATGGCAGCATCCGCGATTTGCCTTGGAAGAAGACTTTCATCTCCAAGAGTGTGGAATATCAGCGTGATGTGGTGCCTATCCATTTCGGTGGGCAGAACTCCGAACGGTTCTATCGCATCGCCAGGTTCAGCGACAAGCATCTGCCTTTCAACCTTGCCATGATGTTCCTCGTGGATGAGATGTACAAGAATGTGGGCAAGCATTTCCGCATCGCCATCGGCAAGCCGATTCCCTGGCAGACTTTCGATCACAGCAAGTCGGCTACAGAGTGGGCTCAGTATGTGAAGGACAGGGTTTACGAACTCTAGTGAGAACCCTTTTACAGTGAGCAATCATAGAAAAAGTAAGAGAAATAGAACAAGATAATTATCGATATTATATAGAGAATTATGGAAGAAGAAATCATCCAACCGATTGACCGCGAACTGCTGAAGAGCGAGTTGACTCCCGAGAAGCAGCTTCGTATGACCAACAAGAGTCATAACGAAATCTATATCGTTACGGCTAATGATTCGCCAAATGTATTGAAGGAAATTGGTCGCCTTCGTGAAATCGCTTTCCGCGAAGCAGGTGGTGGAACGGGTAAATCGATGGACCTTGACGAATTCGACTTTGGTGACAACTGCTACAAGCAGCTTATTGTCTGGAATCCAGATGCTAACGAGATTATCGGTGGCTACCGTTATCTTCTGGGCAAGGATTGGGAACTTGATGAAAAGGGGCAGCCTAAGCTTGCTACCAGTCACATGTTCCACTTTTCAGATAAGTTCCTGAAGGAATACATGCCATATACTGTGGAGCTGGGCCGTTCGTTCGTCTCTCTCGAGTATCAGAATGTGCGCAAGAATACCAAGAGTATCTTTGCTCTCGACAATCTCTGGGACGGATTGGGTGCCCTTACCGTGCTCTATCCGGATGTAAAGTATTTCTTCGGCAAGATGACGATGTATCCTTCTTACATCCGTCGTGGCCGCGATATGATTCTCTACTTCCTCAAGAAGCATTTTGATGACAAGGAGAACCTGGTGATTCCGATGAAGCCATTGAAGTTGGAAACTCCTGAGAGCGAGATGGCAGCTATCTTCACGGAAGATGATTTCCGTGCTGACTATCGCATTCTGAATCATGAGATTCGCCAGCTCGGTTTCAATATTCCTCCTCTGGTGAATGCCTATATGAACCTCAGTCCTACCATGAAGCTCTTTGGTACAGCCATCAATTATGGCTTCGGCGATGTAGAGGAGACGGGCATTCTCATTGCCGTGGATGAAATCCTGGAGGAGAAGCGTATTCGCCATATCAACAGCTTTATTGAGGAACATCCTGAGGCGCTGAAGATTACAAGCGGTGCCAACAAGATTTTCTACAAGGAAAAAGAATAGTATTTTCTAATTTACTCTTCACTCTTCACCGGGATGGTATAAGGTGTTGTAAATTAGATGGTTAGGCGGGTGAAGAGTTGAGCTGACTCTTCACCTCTCTTCACCACTCTTCACCCATATTATTTTAGAGGAAAGAATATCAGAGAGGCAATGGTTCCGTCATCAATGAAGACTAGGCTTTGTCATCAATGAAGACTAGGCCCTGTCATCAATGAAGACCAGATCTTGGAATAAATGATAGCTGAACCTCGCGATAAGTGAAGAGTGGTGAAGAGTGGTGAAGAGTGAACCACCACTCTTCACCGCCCACACCCCCAGTGTTTATAGGGGTTTCAGCCGATTTGGTGAAGAGTGAAGAGTAAAAGCGAGAGTAGTCTTTTTACAGATAGTTCAGCTGAATTTTATCTCCCGACGTATCGTTTTGTGCCTGGCAATGGCACAAAGTTGCCCTGGTAAAGGGCAATATC
>NZ_QUCG01000034.1:30721-38046 GCF_003473645.1 Prevotella sp. AM23-5
AAAGGGCAATATCTTGCCATAACCAGGCAGTAAATGGAATAAGGCAAAGAATGCCAATATTCCACTCCGTACTGGATATTATTGGTGTATTGAACGAGCAGGATGATTATTCCAAAACCCGTAATTACAGGAAGTATCTGAAGACTAAGCTGAAGAAGGAAAATAATGAACTGGTTAGTGCCACTAACCAGTTGAAATTGCATGCTCCTGATGGTAAACTGCGTTTGACCGATGTTCTCGACAACGAAGGCATTATGGACAGAAGAATTATTTGTTGAATCATTGTGCAATTAAAAAATAGAAATTATGACAAAACTGTTTACTTTATTTCTTGCCATGTTATTGTCTGTGGCATGTTACGGTCAGGAAAAGTTGACTATCAAAAGTCGCGTGGTAGATTCCAAGACACGTAATGACGTGCCGGGAGTCACCGTACAACTCTTATCCTCAGACAGCACGGTTATTGAAACCTTGGTGGCGAACAACCATTGGACCCGGGATGATCAGGAAGGTTATTCCTCCATCTTTCAGTTTGACGTGCCAAGAGTAAAGGCTAACTATATCATTCGTGCCAGCTATCTGGGCTATAAGACATCGTATGTCAACATTTCCATAGGTGACCTGAGGAAGAGGGAGTATCTGAGGGAGCTTCCTCCAGTGGTGTTGCGCCCTGATTCGAAGATGCTGCAGGAGGTAAATGTCGTAGGAAGTAAGGTGAAGTTTTATCATAAGGGAGATACTGTTGTCTATAATGCCGATGCCTTTGTTTTGGCAGAGGGCAGTATGCTTGATGCCTTGGTCCGGCAGATGCCGGGTGTGGAAATCAAGAAAGACGGACGCATCTATCACAACGGCCAGTTTGTTGAGAATCTGCTGCTCAACGGCAAGGATTTCTTCAGAGGCAACCAGGAGGTTATGCTGGAGAATCTTCCCTCCTATACCGTCAAGCAGATAAAGATATACGACAAGTATGGCAAGAACAGCGAATTCCTTGGTCAGAAGCGTGAGGACGACAAGACGTATGTGATGGATGTCAATCTCAAGAAAGAATATTCCATCGGCTTGCTGGCTAACCTTGAGGGCGGAGCAGGTACGAAAGACCGTTATCTGGGTCGCCTCTTTGCCATGCGCTATACGGATCATTCCCGCATTACCTTCTATGGAAATGTGAACAATCTTAATGACAACAGAAAGCCTGGCCGCGACTCAGACTGGAACCCCGTTGACATGCCGAAGGGCGACAATAGGGAGAAGCTGGGCGGATTAGACTATGCGGTGAGTGACAGAAACCAGAAGTTTGACCTCAATGGCAATGTGCAGGTGAGCCATTCCAATCAGGAAGTCATTACCAATACCGACCGTGTGAACTTCCTGCAGAAGGGAAATACATTCGATTATGAGCGCCAGAAAGAAACCGTGAAGAATTTCCACCTGACAGCTGTCAACCAGCTATACCTCGTATTTAACAACAAGGTAAACCTGCTCCTGAAGCCGGTATTCCAATATGATAAGTTTGACAGGTACAGCAATTATATTTCTGGTACATTCTCCTCTATGCAATATGATGTCAGCCGGGAAATGCTCGATAATATTTATGCCGTCGGTTCGGAGAATCTTATCCGCCAGTCCCTGATTAACAGATATAAGAAGGAGGGATTGGGCAAAGGCTATCAGATGGCAGGAAGTTTCAATGCGGTAAGCACTATCAAGCTCAAGGGCTCTAGTGATTACATCAACCTGATAGGACAGGTCTCCTACGATAAGCGCAAGGAGGACTTGTTCAACAAGTATGCCGTACACTATGGTGATGATCCGCAGGTGCAGAATTCCGGCAATCAGTACTTCAGAAACCATCCAGACCGGAACTTTTTCTATCAGCTGGGGGCAGCCTACAACTTCCGCTTGAGTCAGGCGGTAGAATTGTCCATGTATTACGGTTTTGGTCATCGTGACAAGAAACGCCATTCTTCGCTTTATCTGCTGGACCAGCTGGATGGGGCAGAAGAGGAGAGTTCTTCTTCCATAGGATGGCTGCCATCGGTGGCGGAGTATGAACGCACGAAGGATAGAAGCAACAGTTATGTAAGTCAATATACGGAGGATGCGCATAGTCTGATTCCGTCTATCACATGGGATAAGGATACTGAGCATGGCAACTGGAGTGCACAGGCCAAACTGGGAATCGTACCTACCCGCCAGAAGCTTGCCTATGAGAGAGGAGAGGTAGATACAACCATCGTAAGAAACACGGTGCTTCTTACCTTTCCCTTTACCCGACTGAGCTACTGGGTAAAGAATCACACGAAGGGATTCCAGCTGCTCTTCAAGGCAACCCCGAAGCTCCCTGATCTCCTGAACATGGTGAATATTCAGGATGCGACAGACCCGATGAACGTGAAGCTGGGAAACAGCAGCCTGAAAAATGAGATGGCTTATGACGTGAATCTTCTCTTCAGCTCTATGAATATTGCCAGACAGCGAAGCCAGAGCCTTCGCCTGGGCTACACCTATCGTGCAAATGCCCTGGCTATGGGATATAGCTATGATGCCCATACGGGTGTCAGGAAATATCGTGCAGACAATGTAAATGGCAACTGGAATGCTTCAGCTTCCTATAATTTCGAGCAGCCGCTTGACAAGATGAAGCGACTGACATTTGGAACCTGGACACGTGTGGAATACGTGAACAGCGTGGATCTGATAGGTAACTCTGAAGGCGCGGGTTATCAGGCATCCCGCAGCACTGTACAGACAACGTTGCTCGATGAAACCTTGAAGCTGGATTATAAGGTAGGTAGCTCTTCTACCATGGGCGTAAAGATATCCGCAGCCTGGAGAAATGTTGACGGCAAGGCTATGGACTTCGACCACATCAATGCCGTGGATTTCAACTATGGAGCTACAGCCTCTTTCAATCTGCCTTGGCATATTCAGGTGGGTACAGACCTGACCATGTATTCCCGCCGTGGTTACGAAGGAAGTTCTATGAATACCGACGATTTGCTCTGGAATGCCCGCCTTTCCTATACTATGCTCAAGGGAAAGTTGACGTGGATGCTTGATGGCTTTGACATCCTGGGCAACTTGAACAATATCACTCGTATGGTAAATGCCCAGGGTAGAACCGAGACATTTGTCAATGCCTTGCCACGCTATGCAATATTGCATGTGGCATATCATTTTAACATGAAGCCCAAAAAGCATTAATGCCGGAATTAAAATCCTAGAGGGTGTGTCATAAGCCACATCCCATACGCCCTGAAAGGGCAAAAGCTTTGAAATTGAAAGCTTTTGCCCTTTCAGGGCGACTTTGTTTTTGCCAACATTCCCCAGGGCGCTGCCCTGGGCTAGGAGCTTTTGGGCTTTCAGCCCGTCCTCGGCAGCCATTATTTAGACTTGTGACACACCCTCTTTGCTCTTGCTTGTTGATTTCGTATGCCTGCTTTGTTTCTAGACTATCGGCAGACTTATTCCGTTGATTTTCTGATAGATGTCGAGCGCATAGATATCCGTCATGCCACTGATGTAATCCAATATCGCCATGATTCGCTCCTCCAGATTCTCGTTCTCTATGTCGTACTGGCTGCTTACCCTTCTCAGGAGTTGCTTGGAGTAGAAGCGGGATGGATTCACGGCGGCATCGATGAATACCTCCATCAGCGTAGCCATGATCTTGTAACCCGAAAGTTCGATGTCGAGAACCGGTTTGCTGGCATAGATTTTCTTGCGGGAAACCTGCGTACATTTCTGATAGGCTTGGCGCTGATGTTCGGCAATATGTTCGATGAGACATCCCTCGAAAGTGCCGCCAAGAATCTCCTCTTCGTGATTCAGAAAAACATTGACGCATTCGTTCTCCAGCTTTCCGATTACGCAGGCACGCATGTACACTACCTGTTCGTTTTCATCGGTCAATCCCTCATCCAGGATTCGCTGGCGAATCTTCTG
This sequence comes from Prevotella sp. AM23-5, assembly GCF_003473645.1. NCBI lineage: Bacteria > Pseudomonadati > Bacteroidota > Bacteroidia > Bacteroidales > Prevotellaceae > Prevotella > Prevotella sp. AM23-5. The sequence goes on from NZ_QUCG01000034.1 coordinate 34,670, forward strand.
CTGTGTTTCCTCATCAAAGAATCCCAGCAGTAAGTCTGCAGTCTCCTCGAAGGATAAGATCTTGAGTTTGTGGGAGTCTTCGATGTCCATAATCTCATAACAGATGTCATCAGCAGCTTCTACCATATACACCAGCGGGTGGCGGGCATATTCCAGTGGCTCTCCCGGTTTCGATTTTCTCAGGATTCCCAACTCCTCTGCTACCTTCTGGTAAGATTCGGCTTCGGAAGTAAAGAATCCAAACTTTCCGTGCTTCCCTGCCAGACTGCTGGCAAAAGGATATTTCACGATGGCAGCAAGCATAGGATAGGTCATCACGAAACCACCCTGGCGGCGACCTTTAAACTGATGCGTCAGGATTCTGAAGCCGTTGGCATTACCCTCGAAATGGGTAATGTCGTCCCAGAACTCGGCAGAAACTTCATCTTTCAATCCCTGTCCGGCACCCTCGCTGAAGAAAGTCTGGATGGCTTTTTCTCCGGAATGACCGAAGGGAGGATTGCCCAGATCGTGCGCCAGGCAGGCTGCACTCACGATGGTTCCGATTTCCTCGAAGAGCGTATCCTTCAGCTCCGGGCGCTTCTGGATGATGTGACGGGAGATATCGTTGCCCAGCGACATACCCACACTTGCCACTTCCAGGCTGTGAGTGAGACGGTTGTGTACAAAGATGCTGCCCGGCAGCGGGAATACTTGCGTCTTGTTCTGCAACCGGCGGAAAGCCGAAGAGAAGATGAGACGGTCGTAATCGCGCTTGAACTCCGAGCGGTCATCGTGGCGCTCGGCGTGCTTATGCTCCTGTCCGAATCGCTTGTTAGATATGAGTTGGGTCCATTCCATATTCTTTCTGTATTATGAGTCTTTTATGTTGTCTATTGTGCAAAAATACACGAAAGTTAGGATAAATCAAAATAAAAAAGGATAAATTATATCATTTTCACGTCTAAAATGCGATTATTCGGTTAAAAAGCAGTATTTTTGCAGAAAAATAGAAAATTATGCTGAAAGTACAGATTATCAATAAGGGGCATCAGCCTCTCCCTGCGTTTGCCACACCTCAGAGTGCGGGCATGGATTTGCGTGCTAATATCGATGAGGCTATCGTGCTTCATCCTATGGAGCGCCGACTCGTTCCTACGGGGCTTTTCATGGCATTGCCGGTAGGTTATGAGGCACAGATCCGTCCTCGCAGCGGTCTCGCTCTGAAGCATGGCATCACCGTGCTCAATACTCCGGGTACCATCGATGCCGATTACCGTGGCGAGATCATGGTGCTGCTCATCAACTTCTCACAGCAAGACTTCGTTGTCAATGATGGCGAGCGCATCGCACAAATGGTGCTTTCCAAGCACGAACAGTGCGACTTCATCGAGGTGGAGGAGCTGGATGAAACTGAGCGTGGTGCAGGTGGTTATGGTCATACCGGCGTAAAATAAGATAAGGATTTTTAGATAAGATTTGATCGTGAAGATAGATTTAAGAAACATGGGAGTCTGGGTGACTGTGGTGCTCATCGGCGCCATAGCCTTGCCTTCGCTCGCCCGAAAAAAGAAGATGCAGCCTGTCGGACAGCAACAGCAGACTGTAAGGGTGGATTCGCTTTCTCCAAACAATCGTAAGCGATATGAATACTTCTTGACCGAGGCGGCTCGCCAGCATGCAGCTGGCAGCTATACTGCCGCCTTCGATCTCTACGAACATGCCCGGAACATCGATCCTAACTCGGCAACGGCAAATTATTATCTGTCTCTCTATTTGACCGAGATGAAGCAGGATTCGCTGGGTCTTCTGCGATTGCAGAAGGCGATAGAGCAGGATCCTGAGAACCTGATTTTTGCAGAGCGACTCGCCCAATACTATATCAGCAAGGGAAAATACGAGGATGCCATCAATGCCTACGAGGCTGTCTATGCCAAGAATCACAGCAATACGGATGTGCTCCGCGTGTTGGCGCAGCTCTATCAGCAGCAGAAGAACTTCAAGATGATGCTCAATACCGTCAGCCGTCTGGAGACCGAAGAAGGTGAGAGCGAGCAGTTTACACTCACCAAGATGCGTATCCATGAGATGATGGATGACAAGAAGACTGCCTATAATGAACTGAAGTCGCTCGTAGAACAGCATCCTCTGGACATGCAGTATAAAACCATGCTGGGCAACTGGCTGATGCAGCACGACCGTCAGAAGGAAGCGTTCAAGTACTTCACTGATGTGCTGAAGGAAGAGCCGGATAATTCCTACGCCCAGATGTCGCTCTATGATTATTACAATGCCACCAAGCAGGCGGATCTGGCGAATGGCATGCTCGATAAGATTCTGATGAGTCAGAAGACGGATACCCAGACCAAGATCATGATGTTCCGTTCCTTCATCCAGAACAATGAAACCGAAGGCGGCGACTCTACCAAGGTCATCGCCCTCTTCGATAAGGTGCTCAATGTGCCACAGCCGTCTTCTGAAATAGCCGAGGTGCGTGCCGCCTATATGAGTTTGAAGAAGATGCCGACCGACTCTGTGATTTCAGCCTTCAAAAAGGTGCTTGATATCGCTCCTGACAATGCCAATGCGCGCATCCAGACCATTCAGCTGCTCTGGAATCAGAAGAAGTATCATGAGGTGATCGAGCAGGCGAAGGCTGCCCACGAATACAATCCGGAAGAGATGATCTTCTATTATTTCGGAGGTATGGCTTACTATCAGAATAAGGACGAAGATGCGGCGCTCAATGAGTTCCGGCTGGGTGTGGCTCAGGTGAATAAACTCTCTGCCAACGACCTGGTTTCTGATCTCTATGCCGTGATGGGCGACATCCTGCATCAGAAGAATCAGAAGGATGCAGCCTTTGCAGCCTATGATTCCTGTCTGCAGTGGAAAGCCGACAACGTAATGGCGCTCAACAACTACGCCTACTATCTGAGCGAAGAAGGCAAGGACCTGCACAAGGCTGAGGCGATGAGCTACAAGACCATCAAACTGGAACCGAACAATGGTACCTATCTTGATACCTACGCTTGGATTCTGTTTATGGAAGAGCGTTATGTAGATGCCAAGACCTACATCGATGCGGCTCTCAAGAACCGTGATTCTACCGAGAATAACAGTACGGTATTGGAGCATGCCGGCGATATTTACGCCATGAACGGTATGGTGAATGAGGCTGTCGGCTATTGGAAGCAGGCCTTGGATGATGACCATCAGACCGAGATCCTGAAATGGAAGATAGAAAATAAGCAATATATTTCCGAGGAAGAATTCCAACGAAAGAAGAACCCTGCAGCTGCTGAGCTCAAGAAATCGAAAGTGGCAGGCAAGTCTGCGGGTAAAAAGAATAAGAAAGGTAAAAAGAAGTAATGAATATGAACTATAATAATAAAAAT
>NZ_QUCG01000035.1:0-36624 GCF_003473645.1 Prevotella sp. AM23-5
GTGACAACTTTTTCACGTATAAGACACTTGAAGAGTTACTATTGTATCCATGCAGAGCCGATTAAATAAATTTCTCTCTCAATACAACAATGAATATATGACAATCGGTCAAGCGAAGGCAAAACCATGTTGGTTTGCTCTTTGCTTGACCGATGTTTCTTATAATTCTTCTATCATCTTATTAATTGTTTCTAACATTCCAGGGAGTTTGTTCTTGACTACATCAAAGACAATAGATTCATCTATGTCAAAATAGTGATGATTAGTTCTTCGTCATGCATAGATTCCATCTCTTTTAATTTGCTTAAAAAGCATCGGATTCATATTATTGCGAAGTCGGACAATATCTACAGGCTTACCAAAGAGCTCTTGCAGTTCTTCCTTGATGTGTACCATTGTAAATAAGTCGGGCTTTTTCATTTCCACACAAACATCAACATCGCTGTCTTCGGTCTGTTCGTTTCTAGCCACAGATCCAAAGATTCCTATCTTTGTAATGCCATAAGCATCTGCTTTGGTGCTCAGGTATTTGCGAAGTATAGTAATATAATCGTTTGTCGTTTTCATTATCTTTCCATTTTTGCCACAAATATACGATTTTATTTTTTATGTTCCAAGTTTTTGCAGGGTTTTCTTGCAATAATAGTTCAAATTACTTGGTTTTATGGTGTTTTTTATTACCTTTGCATCGGTTTTTCGAAAAAAATAGAAGATTTCTTCATTTTAGGGGTAATTGATTTCCGGAAAGCTTGTATATAAGAGTAGAAACAAGAAGAAAATGACGTGATGACAGAAGAAAATGAACAGCGGATGGAACGGCTGTTCCACGACCATTACGAGCAGATGTATCGCTTCGCCTTTGCCTTGCTCCATGATAATGAGGAGGCGAGGGATGTGGTGAGTGATGTGTTCTCCAGATTGTGGGATAAACAGCTGGTTCCAGACCGGACTTACTTGATGCGGAGCGTGAAGAATGCCTGCATCAATCTCATAGCCAGAAAGAAGAGAGATGAACGACTGAAACGGCTTCTCCCTCTCTCGGAAGAAAAATTGACGGAGGAAGAACCTTCTCGCCTGGAAGAGCGATGGCAGGCTGCCGTGGATTGCATCGACCATGACCTGACCGACCAGACAGCTTCCGTCATCCGATTGTGCTATCGGGAAGGAATGTCGTATAAGGATACGGCGGAGGAGCTGGGCATCAGTGTTTCGGCAGTGAACAAGCATATCGTGAAAGGTTTGCGAATGCTCAGAGAAAAGTTGAAAGGTAAATAATCCGCCAGGCGTTCCGACGGATTTGCAATCCGTCGTTAAAAAAGGTTCGACCTCTTTATTTTGCGGATTTGCAATCCGCTTATACAATAACCCTAAAATGAAGAAAGGAAAAGAAAATGAAACATGAATTATCTGACATAGATCCTCAGAAGATGAACCCTCAGAAGATGGATTCTCAGAAATGGGATTTGCTCCTCGATCTCCTGGAGCATCCTGAAAAGTACTCCGAAACCGAGAAGGATGAACTTCTGGGCGATGAGGATGTGGATGAACTCTATCAGCAGCTGATAGAGACCCGACAGTCTCTGGATTTCGCCAAGTCGAAGGAAGAGATGAAGATGCCTTCGATTGATGCAGAATGGGAGAAGCTGAAAGACGAGATGAAGCTGAAAGATGAGATGAAGCTGAAAGAAGAAAAGCAGCAGAAAGAAGAGATGAGTCAGAATGCAGAAACCCAGCAAACCGCCAAGTTGTTTCCTCTCTGGAGCCCGATGAGAAAGGTGGCTGCCGTTGCTGCCGTCCTTGTCGTCTCCGGTATCACCTTTGCTGCCATTCATCTGGTAACCCGTTCTCATCAGGCATCAGATAAGAACAATACCGAACTCGTGGCATCCCGAAAGGATTCTATCCAGCAGGTTTCTGCTCCTCAGAAATCCAACATAGAAGAAAAGACAGATTCTGCAAGTCTTGCCCAGCTCCCATTGGTTTACGAAAACGCTGAGCTTCAGTATATCCTGACTCCTATCGCCGAGCATTTCCATCTCCAGGTAACTTATCAGAACGAGTCGGCTCGCCATATCCGTCTCTTCCTGCAACTGGAGAAGAACATGAGTCTGGATGATATCATCGAACTGTTGAATCATTTCGAGAAAGTGAATATTCGTCATGAAGGTCAAACTTTAATCGTGGAATAAGATGAAAAGATTAAGATATATCATGCTGCTGGCAGGTCTGATGAGCCTTTCTCTTCAGACCATCTATGCTCAACGCATCACCCGCAGCTTCCGTAACACTTCTATGTCAGAAGCGCTCACCATCCTTGCCAAGAGCACCAAGGATTACCATATCAACTTTATGTATGATGAACTGGAGGATTTCACGGTTACCACAAGTATCGTGAAGCGAACAGCTCCGGATGCCATCCGCCAGATCATGGGTTTCTATCCGATGAAGATGACGATAGATGGCGAAAACATTTTTGTGGAGTGTACGCAGAAGACTCCCACCAAGATGATAGGTCGCATCATAGACAATAAGAAACGCCCTGTAGATTTCGCCAATGTAGCCTTGCTGAATGTTCGTGATTCTTCATTGATAAATGGCGGTGTGACGAATGAAAACGGTCAGTTCGTAATTCCCTGCGGAGCCAGAAAGGCGATAGTAAGAGTAAGTTGCGTGGGCTATCATACCGCTGTCGATACTTATAATACAGGTAAGATTGGTTCAATTACTCTGAAGGAGGCAACGATGAACCTGCAGAAGGTGATAGTGAAGGCGGTTCGCCCAAAGACAAAACTGACTCGCGAGGGATTCCAAACCCAGGTGCAGGGTACAATACTGAGTGATGCAGGTATGGTTGCCGACTTGTTGAAGCAGGTTCCAAGAGTGCGTGTGGATAAGGATGGAAACTGTTCGGTGTTTGGAAAAGGTACACCGGAGATTTATGTCAATGGCAGAAAGCTGACCGATAAAAATGAATTGCAAACCATATCTTCCAAGGATGTGAAGAACGTGACGGTTATCACGACTCCCGGTGCGCAGTATGATGCCCAGGTCAATTCGGTGATTCGTATTACTACGGTCAAGAAGCAAGGTAATGGATGGAGTGGTAATTTTCAGGCAAAATATGGTTTTGCCATGAAGAATGCCTGGCAAGAGCAGGCTAATCTCAATTACCGTGTGGGTGGACTGGATGTATTCGGTGGATTGAAGTGGTCAGATTACTATTCTTATGATAAGTTGGGATTGGATGAATATATCAATGGAAATCAGCATCAGATATATCAAAAATCTGCAGGGCGCATAGATGCTAGAAATTATGGACCTGATGCCAATCTGGGTTTCAATTATGAATTCAATGAAAATCATACCATCGGTCTGAAGTATAAGTTTGGTTCTGGCAATACTAAGTATTTTACTGTTAGGCAGAACTATTCCATCTTTCAGGATGGAGTTCACCAGGGAGATGTGAATTATCTCAACGATGAGTCTGATTCCAAGCAGACTCCTTTTCATCAGGCTGACTTTTATTATGATGGTAAGATAGGCAAGTGGAGTATAGACCTGAATGCATCTGCTATGTGGCGGACGAAAGACCAGATACAGAAAGCCACAGAAACCAGTTCTGAGTTGGGCGACCAGATTGTATGTTCAGATAGCCATACCAAAGGAAAGTTGCTTGCCGGTAAATTGGTTGTTTCTTATCCTTTGACCGACCAGTTGAACATAGACTTTGGTTCGGAATACACAAATTCTGATAGTCATACCAACAACAAGAACGAGGGTGGTGTGGCTGCATCCAATGATTCCAGAATCAAGGAACAGAACATAGCTGCTTTTGCTGAGGCTGCATGGTCGTTGGGAGATTATTCCCTGAATGCCGGTGTGAGATATGAGCATGTAAAATCAGACTATTATGCCGAGGGAGTGCTCAACCCGGATATGAGCAGAAAGTATGATAATGTATTTCCTAATGTATCCTTGGGATATGACAAGGGCAAGTGGCATTCTTCATTGAGTTTCACGGCAAAGACCTATCGACCAAGTTACTTCCGTCTTTCCGGTTATACCCGATATACGAGTCGTCATTCCTATGAAAGCGGTAATCCTAACTTGCGACCAACGGATGCCTATCATCTGGAATGGGATGCGCAATATTCCTGGCTGAGTTTCTCTGCTGAATATATCTACAACAAGAATGCCTCGGTATATATGATGAAGCCATTCCAGGGCAATAAGGATATAGCCCTGTCATATTACGAGAATGTAGATAAGATTCAGAACCTGAAGTTCTATCTTGAGGCTACTCCGGTGATAGGCTTATGGCATCTTGACTATACGGTAGGTCTGCTCAATCAGTTCTTTGATGCCAGCAAATACGTCAGCGACTATAATGCCAATCGTCCTTCTCTCTATCTGGATTTGGAGAATACATGGGTATTGCCACATCATTGGAAGGCTCGATTGGAATACGCTTACCAGTCGCGTAATTATAGCGAATTGGGTGTCAACTATGCATGGAATTCCCTGGATGCGTCTATTTCCAAGTCGTTCCTGAATAACCGACTGGTTGTGAGACTGGAAGCAGAGGATTTGCTTCATGGACAGAACGAGAGTTGGCAATATCATAATTCGTATGCGCACTTCACCAGAACCGGTATAGATAATACCCGCATGTTCTTGGTCAATGTAACTTATAACTTCAATGCCACCAAGAGCAAGTATAAGGGTACAGGTGCTGGTAATGCAGAAAAGAGCAGATTATAGCTCATTTTTAAAACACGGACAAATTGAATTTGTCCGGACAAATTGTCCGGTTGGTTCTAAGTAGTTGATATTTAGAATATTATAAGCCGTCGGACAAAAGAGCCGGACAAATTCAATTTGTCCGTGTTATTTTTTCTGTGGTTTTGGAGTCAAAATCAGGCTTTTTTAGCTTTTCTCTCTATAGCTTTCTTCTCGTAACTCTGTGCTTTTCTCCCCGTAACTCTATGACTTTTGGATGTTAACTCTATGAGTTAGGTTTTTTAAGAGATGATGTATGACAAAACATGGGAATGCATTACGGGTAGGAGGGATGAAGAACTGGATGGAATTGGTAATTTGATGCAGTTATACAAATTTAACGGAAGAGATGTAATGGCTTTGGATAATAATGTGTACTTTTGTACTAGATAATGATGAAATAAAAACATATTGTAAGAATGAAGACGGCTTTTTGCTCTTTTGGACTGCTGATGGCTGCTGTACCCATGTTCGCTCAGAACACTGGGAAGGACTCTATTGTCTCTACTAAAGCTTTGGATGATGTGGTGGTATCAGCCTCCAATATCAGTCGTGTGGGTGATCATCTCGTCATCTATCCCAACAGCCAGCAACGAAAACATGCGGTCAATGGATTCGGGGTGTTGGAAAACCTGAATATCCCAGGACTCATCATCGATGCAAAATCGAATCAGGTGGATGTGATGGGACTGCAAGCCACCTTGTATCTGAATGGGCAGGAATGCGACATCCGGGAAATACAGATGCTCCGTCCTCGTGACATCGAGAAGATAGAATATCATGATGCTCCATCGGGAAAATACGCCAAGGATAAGCTTGTCGTCAACTTCATCACCAAACAATACCGATATGGAGGATATGTGCAGGCTGACGGACTGCAGACGATGGGATATGACCATGGCGACTATAACGTTGCCACCAATTATGTAAAAGGTAACAATTCCTATACTGTGTTTGCTGGTGCAAACTATAGTCATGTGGATGGTACTGAGACCTGGAACAATGAGAACTATCAGTTTCCGCAATCCCTATTTGATAGGGAGAGCTATAGTAAGAATTCTTACCGGAACCACCAGGAATATATGCAGTTCCGCTATCAGAACCAGAAGGGAAAGAGATATTGGGTGGGCAAGTTTACGCTCGTCAACCTCTCTACTCCAAGAAATGCATCTTCTGGTTTTGCGAAGGAAAGCACAGAGACGGACATCTTCTCAAATATCCGGAAGAAGAGTCTGTCTCCTAAGATTGACCTGAACGTTAACTTGCCATTAAGCAAGAATCAGACGCTTACCTTGGGAGTACATGGCAAGTATTCTGTCAACTCCTATCATCGTCTTTACCAGGAACAGCCTTTCGAGACAATGACCGATGAAGATGAGAATGCGCTGTCGTTCCAGCTGTCTGCCATCTATAATTATTTCTCTCAAAAGCATTCCTTATCTGTGGAACTGTTTCATTACCACGATGTCTGGAATGCCGATTATTCCGGCAATTGCGAACTTTGGCAGCATCTGTGGAAAGGGGAGTCGTTGGCTTTCTTCTCCTATAATTTCCAGGCTAGCAGGCGCTTGAGTCTGAAAAACCGCATCGGATTGGATTGGCTTCAATATCATCTGCATGGAGACAACAGTTTTAGCCAGCTGTCTCCTCGCATCAATACGAATGTGCAATACCAGCTGAATAAGGGAATGCTCTTGTGGTCATTCAACTTTGTGAACTCCAATCATGGTATGGATGTCATCAACCGGGCTATGATTCAGGTCAATTCCCACATGATGGAAAAGGGAATGCCTGAACTGAAGAAATCGCATGACATCAACACCTATTTGTATTATATGGGGCGTTTCAACAGGTTGAGTGTTTCTGCCATCGGACAATTCCGTTACAATCATCATCCTGTAACTGATGATTATTACCTGGATGAGGCAAACGGGAAAATAGTGAAGACTTACTCGAATGGTGGAAATGCTCAATATTATTCTGCTATCCTCGCCTTGCAGTACAAACTGTGTAAGTTTGCCAATTTGTCGGGAGATATCAGATATAACCATGCGGAGGTGAAGACTACCTGGTCGAAGCATAACAACAATTTGACGGGTAATCTTGGGTTGAATATGTTCATGGGAGATTTTGCCTTGAAGCCTTACCTGCATTTTGGCAAGAAGTCTTTAGATGAAGCTGCTTTGGTGATAAGCAAGACTCCTATCGATTATGGAATGTCGTGTTCTTACAGCAGGGGCAACCTCTATGTAGAACTTCAGGCAGCATCGCCTTTCAAAAAGCAGGAGAAGCGATATTGGTTGGGTTTGCCTATCTACAGCTACAGTAAGAGCATCAAAGACCAGACGGCTTCGCAATATGCCAGCATCAAGGTTGCTTACTCCTTCGACTTTGGCAGGAAGACCCAAAAAGTAGAGAAGGATGTTAATAAGAACATAAACAGCTCTTTGTTAAGAGTGGAATAGAGTTTTATAAAACAAAAGATATAGGAACGGATGAAAATGTTAGATTTTAAGGTAAAAAGATTTGTTGGTATTATATTTCATTTGATTTTAGCTCAAATCTGTTTGGCACAGACTGGTATCGCTAACCAAAATTTTGGAAAGGATACTCTGCAATTAAGGGAGGTTGTTGTTAGAGCAACCCGCCCTTTGGCAAAGTTGAACAGCGAAGGGTTTGTGACAGAAGTCAAAGGTACCGTTTTGGAAAAACTTGGTTTTGCAAAAGACGTTATGGGTATGTTGCCTGGTGTACTGAATAATAATGGTTCCATTGAAGTTTTTGGCAAGGGAAAACCAGTCTTCTATATCAATGGACATATTGTCCGCAATAATATAGAAGTTGAGCAATTGAAGGCTAACCAAATAGATAAGATAACAGTTATAACGAATCCAGGTTCACGTTATGCTTCAACCGTAGGTTCCATCATAAAGATAACAACCATTAAAAAGGTTGGGGATGGTTTCTCCTTTGATAACATCGCTACTATTGGTTATCGTAATTATCTGTATGGCAAAGACAATTTGGACTTGAACTATAGAATTGACAATTTGGATGTTTTTGGAACGTTGGGATTTGAGAAAGGCAAGGATACGAACTCTAGCAAAAATGTTCAGAATTCATGGCTCTCGTCACATCATCAGCAGAATACGACTATGAAATCGACACAGCACTCAAAGTTGATTGATGGTAAATGGGGATTTGATTTTTCCTCGTCTCCAAAACTCTCATTTGGCGCATTTTACCAAGTGTCTTATGCTCCAATAAAGACCAATTCTAGCATTATGTCATCATTATATTCTGATGATGTAATTGAAAGTGAGACTTCTGCATACAAGGATATCAAATTAAGAGATTTGGAACATTTGTTAGATGGATATTGCCATGGGGTTTGGGGAAAATGGAATTTGGAAATGACTTTTGATTTAATGTGGAAAAAAACACGTGAAAATCAAAATGTTATAGAGCAAACTGGCATCAATCAGGATTTCGGAATAAAAGATGTTGGGCATGCTAGGTTAATGGCAACGGAATTATATGCGTCACACCCATTTCTTAAAGGTAATTTTAGCTTTGGAGTAGATTTCACCAATAGTAGCCGTGAGGAAAATTCAGAAAGTGAAAATAGCATTATGGCAGGCGAGAACAATAAAATACAGGAGCTGAACATGGCATATTACGTTGAAACTATGCAGCATCTAGGCAATGTAACATTCCGTATCGGTGGCAGGTATGAGCATGTGAACAGTGAATATTTTATAGGTGGCAGAAAAAATCACGAACAGTCACATGTTTATGATAAGTTTTTCCCGACTGCTTCATTGTCTCTGCCTATTGGGAAAACTATGGTGCAGCTGAGCTATTCTAAGCAATGCTATCGTCCATTGTACTCTCAGTTGAGCAACACGGTTCACTATGTTAACAAATATCTCTATCAAAGTGGAAATCCGTATTTGCAACCATCCTATAGCGACAACATCTCTTTGAATTTGAGGTATCGCTGGCTGGCATTAACTGCTAATTATAAAAAGGTGCAAAACCAAATAATAACATCATATACATATTATGATGATTCAAAGACTATTGCTTTGCTCAAAAAGGAAAATTCTAGAAACAGTCTGTCTAACTTACAGATAATGGCTTCTTTTATGCCCGGATTCCTTTGGAAATGCTATTATCCCGTATTGGCATGTGGTGTTGTCTCGCAATTTTACAAGATTGATTACAGAGGAAATATAAAGCACGTGGACAATCCTTTGGTTGTAGTTAAGTTCAATAATATTTTCAAATTCCATAACAACTATATGGCGACAGTAAATTACAGTTGGCGTAGTGCGGGAAATAGTGAGAATATTAAGATGGGGAGTGTTGGACAGATAAATCTTTCTTTGGCTAAGGACTTATCTAAAAAATGGAATGTCAAGTTGTCTGCAAATGACATCTTTAATACTGCCCGCAATAATACTTTTACCATTTTCAGCGGAATGAATGATGTCTATATTGAAAAGGCTGCGTCTGTAAGGGCAGTGGAATGTATCGTAAGATATAAGTTTAATACAGTTAAAACAAAATATAAAGGTAAAGGGGCAGGGAAAAAGGAAATGGATAGATTGTAACTGTTTAAACTCTATCCATTCTGGGATATGCTTATCGATAGTTTGTCGTAGTTCATATACCCATATAAATGCAGCTTTATGCTTCAATTTAACTGGATTTTTTCCTCCGTTTCTTTGCTAATTCCATCTTTTTCCTTAATTTTGCAGCGGAAACTCTATAATAGATATTTTTAATAGCAAAAAGAATGAAGATGAAACAAAAAACGATGAGAAAGATAGGCATCGCTTCGGCTCTGGGCTTGGTGGTGCTCGTGGTGCTGGGACTGTATGGCGCCAGCAACTATATGCTCAATTATTCGCTCAACTATCCGAAGGAGGAGAGAATGACGGCTGAGCATTGGAAGAACAGAATGAAGAACGAGTGCCCCTGGATGATTGGCTGGATGGACTCTGTGTATCAGCACCATTGTGTGAAGGATACCTTTGTCACGATGCCGTCGGGCTACAAGGCCCATGCCATCTATCTCTATGCACCGAAGACTACGGAAAAGACTGCCGTGGTGGTGCATGGCTATCAGGTGCGCTCCGAGGGAATGCTGCACATCGCCTATCTCTATAATCACGATATGGGGTATAATGTGCTCCTGCCAGATCTGTATGGACATGGAGAGAGCGAGGGCGACCATATCCAGATGGGATGGAAGGATAGATGGGATGTCATCAGATGGTCGGAAATCGCCAATGAGATTTTTAAAGTGGAGAGTGAAGAACGAAGAGTGAAGAATCAGAGTTCTTTGGATGATGGGAAAGCTAGCTTAAAAGCTGATACCCGTCAGGTGATTCATGGCATTTCGATGGGTGCGGCAACCACGATGGCAGTATCGGGAGAGAAGACTCCCGATTACGTGAAGTGCTTTGTGGAGGACTGCGGCTATACCAGCGTGTGGGATGAGTTTTCCGCTCAGCTCAAAGACCAGTTTGGCTTGCCTGCCTTCCCGCTGATGAATACCACTTCCGCCCTTTGCCAGTATCGCTACGGCTGGTCGTTTGCCGAGGCGCAGCAGATAGAGCAGGTTCGCAAGAGCACCAAACCGATGCTCTTTATCCATGGCGACAAGGATGCCTTCGTGCCTTATGCCATGCTTCATCCGCTTTACGAGGCAAAGACGAAGGGCAGAAAAGCCATCTTCATCGCCAAAGGCTCCGTTCATGCCATGGCATATCGCGACCATCACGAGGAATACACCCGCATCGTGAAAGACTTTGTTTCGAAAGAGGAATAGGCTATTCTCCGATATGTTGTCCCACCACATACCCCGTGGTCCAGGCGGCTTGCAGATTGAAACCGCCGGTGATGGCATCGATGTCGAGCACTTCTCCGGCAAAGAAGAGGTGAGGGCACACCTTGCTCTCCAGGGTATGCAGGTCGATGTTGCTGAGGCTGATGCCGCCGCAGGTAACAAACTCCTCCTTGAAGGCTCCCTTGCCGTTCACCTGATAGAGATCGTTGGTGAGGGTTTCTATCAGCAGGTTGCAACCCTTCTTTCCCATTTCGCTCCATTTCTTCTCGGGTGCATATCCCATCTTCTGAATCAGGAAGAGCCAGAGGCGGGATGGGAGATTGTAAGGGCGGATGCTAGCCAACTGCTTCTGCGGGTTGGCGATGATGATGCCCTGGATGTTCTCTTCCACCAGCGAGCGATTGCTTTCGTGTACCCAGTTTACGGAAATCCTGATCTGATAATTGTTCTCGTGCAGATAGCGGGCAGCATGGGATGAGAGCTTCAGCACGGTAGGACCGCTCATGCCCCAATGGGTGATGAGGAGCGGACCCTCTGCCTTCAGCTTGGTGCCCGGAATGCTGGTATATACAGGTTCTACCACCGTGCCCATCAGATTCTTGAAAGCCTTGTCGGCGATGTTGAAGGTGAAGAGCGATGGGATAGGCTGCTCTATTGCATGTCCCAGGTCTGAGAGATGCTTGAAGCTTTCCAGCTTGGGATGACCGCCTGTGGTGATGGCTACCCGGTGGAAGGCAATCTGCCTGATTTCGGAAACGGGATGAGAGGCAGAAGATGCACCCGATAGATTTCCCTTTTCTTTTGAAATCTTGAAATCCAGGAGCAGGCGCTCATCCTCCAGTTCGGTGATGGCGGTGAGCTGGTGGTTACATTGTATCTTCACGCCCAGTCGCTTGGCGGTATTCACCAGACAGTCGATGATGCTATGCGAATCCTGTGATTGCGGAAACACGCATTGGTCATCCTGTGTAACCAGTGGCACGCCGTTCTCCTCAAACCAGTCGAAGGCATGCTGGTAGTCGAATCTCTTGAAGAGTCGCTTCATCAGTTTATGTCCGCGAGGGTACGCCTGTTTCAGGTCAGAAATCTCCTCAAAGGAATTGGTAAGATTGCATCTTCCTCCTCCCGTGATTTCCACCTTGGCGAGAACCTTCGAATTCTTCTCGAAAATCGTGATGTCGGCGTGAGGGAAGTTGCGCTTGGCCTCTATCGCCGCAAAGAATCCTGCGGCACCCCCACCAATAATTGCAATATGTAGTGATTGTGGCATATCGTATTTTTGGTTGATTAGGGTGCAAAGGTACTGCTTTTCTTTGATAAAAGAAGAAAAGTTCTCCTTTTTCTTTTGCAGATACGATAGATTTTTGTAACTTTGCGCAAAAATCATAGTATATTAAGAAACCAAATAGATTTATGGCAAAAAGAGAATATGTTGAGGCCAACAAGCGTTGGCTGGAGGAAAAGGCAAAGGAGGAGGGCGTTTTGGCGCTGCCTCGTGGTATATATTATAAGGTGTTGAAGCAGGGCGACCCGAAGGGAGCACAGCCTAGCCGACGCAGCATCGTGACGGCTCATTATACCGGTTGGACCATCAACGGCAAGAAGTTTGATTCCAGCCGTGGCGGTACGCCTTTCGCCATGCGATTGAGCGACCTGATTGATGGCTGGATTGTTGCCATGCAGCAGATGCACGTGGGCGACCAGTGGGAACTTTACATCCCTGCCGAGATGGGCTACGGCAAGTTCTCGCAGCCGGGCATCCCAGGCGGTTCTACCCTGATATTCGAAGTAGAACTGCTGGGAGTGGGATAACCCGGATACTTGAAATTATAAAGATCATTAAGATAAGAGAGTCTTGTCCGGCTATAGTCGGTTCAATTCATCTTCCGCACTGTTCATGCCGTTGTATCTTCCCTTGCGCTTGTTGAATTTCCAGGTTACGGTCAACTTGTAGCTCCATAGCTTGTAATCCTCTGTCTGGGAGAAGTCAACGGCATGCTCGTGGGTTCGCTCCTTGAAGAGCTGCTGATGGAAGAGGTCGTTGGCACTGAAGGCAACCTGTAATCTGCCGTCCATCCACGATTTGTTGGCACCAAGACTCCAGTTCTGAGTGGGGCTGAACTTCGTTTTGCCCACTTGTCCTCCGTTGTCAAAACTGTAGGAGAGCGACAGCTGATAGTCGTTTGGTAGCGTGAAGTAATTGTCAAACGATGCATTCCAAGTTGCTCCGTTATAGCTGATTAGCTCTCCGTGACCATTTGCAGAGAAGCGCTGGTAAGTGATGCTTGCATTGACATTCGGACGCCAGCAGCCGAAGGCGTGACCCCAGTTGAGATAGGCCATGTATTTCTGCATCTTGTTGAAGTTCATGAATGTACTCACGTATCTTACGGGCTTGTCCTCCGGCACTTCATGAATGTACATGATGGAGTGGTCGGTACGGGTGTATCTCAGCATTCCCATGAAGTCTTTCCACTGTACCGAGTAGGTCAGACGATAGGTGTTGACAGGCTGCAGCTTCGGATTACTGATCTGATATTGAAAGCGCGAGATATAGTAGATGTTCCCACTGAGCTGATTGAAAGAAGGTCGGGCGGTGGTAGTTCGGAAGCTGAGCGAGTGATGCCACGATGGTTCGTTGAGAGTGATACCGAACGATGGAAACCACTGGTCGTAATGGCGCTCCATATTGTCGGGAGATTCCTCCGACAGATTGGTGTATCGGGATGTGAGATGTTCGTATCGGATGCCTGCCCACCAGCTCCATCTGCCAGCTTCACCCTGATATTGCAGGTAAGCAGCCGTCTTGGTATCGTGGTTTTTGTATTCCGTAGTTCCAAGCATATCGGCAGAACTTTCGGTTTTTCCCTTGCCTTCCATCAGGCTCCATTCGCCACCATAGTTGATGGAATGTTTGTCTGAGAAGAGTTGCTTGACTTCGATTCTTCCACTATAGATATCGTAGTTGGAATTAGAGCGGTTGAGGGTTTCCTGCATCTCGCTACCTTCTTTCTCCGTGATAGGCTGGCTGTCAGAATCCTTGTTCCTGGCATAGTCCAGATAAATCTGTGATGAGAAATGCTTCGACCATTTAGCCAGATGGAAGAGATTGAAGTGGTGGCTGCGCTGGTGTCCCCATTGCTGGCTCTCCGCATCAAAATACTTCATCTCGCCATCCGCATCAGAAAGCTTCATCTCGCTGTTTGTGTCTCCTGCTGGGTTAGGATAGCGATAGTACTGCTGCTGTTTCTCGCTTCTACCGCCATTCAGCCAAAGCCCTTCCCATTGTATTCCCACTTCGTGCTGCTTGCTGATTAACCAGTCGAAGTTGAGTTCCGTAGCGTTATAATTTGCCTTGTTCTTGCCATGGCGGTCGGCTCCGAAGAGATATTCGCCATCATTAGCTCTTACGAGCGCTTCCTGTGGCTGATGCACATTGTAACGGTTGTCTGTGTAACCGTAAAATCCTGTGAGCGAAATTTTCTTCGTTACCCAACCCAGAGTCAATTCCTCGTGGTTGGTGTTCACCTCGCTCAATTCATCATACACCTGCATCTTGCCGAATATACCCTCGTCTGTTCTTCTCGTCAGGATTCTCAGTACGGCTCCCGTCGTTGCATCATATTTTGCACCAGGAGTGGTAATGAGTTCTATTTCATCTATCAGCTTCACATCGAGATGAGAGAGTTCGGCAGAAGTCGCCTTCTTGTCGTTGAGATAGATGATGGGTGCTCCCAGTCCGTTTACTTCCAGAGTTCCATCGGCGGTTTGTTTCATGCCGGGGATGTGCTTCAATACATCTTCCAGCGTTGGCTCCTTTGCCAAGGGAGTGTTGCGGATACGGGTAACCAGGGCATCGTTTCTCATCTTGTACATCGGGCGATGACCTGTTACGGTTACGGCTTGAATCTCAGTCTCCTTATCAGCTTTGATCGAATCATTTTCCGTCTGTATTGAGTCTGCGCAAACTCCGGATGTCGGGAATTTCCCGTTTTGTGCTGTTGTACAGGTGGCGGTGGCTAGCATCGCACATATAACTGTTTCTTTCTTCATTTTCTTCCTTGCTTTTTGTTTTCGTCTGCAAAGGAACAGCTTTTCGGGCTCAAAATCGCAAATAATCATTACTGAAACATTACGCTGGCAAAATAATCTTGCTTCACCTTATTATATATGATGAAATCTTTGTACCTTTGCATCGAAAAAAAAATGATATGAATAGAAGAATCAAACAAGTCTGGCTGCTCGCCATCCTTTCCTCTTTCCTGCTGATAGGCTTGCAGACTTATTGGCTATACAATAGCGTGACCTATTCGATGGGAGAGATGGGGAAGAAAAACGCCGAAAAGGCGGAACAGGCAATAGTCACTTATCTGACAAATATCGGAGTAGCGGTAAAAGAAAAATCACATATCGGTTATGTCGTCACGGCATATTTTTCAGACTACAAGCGTCCCGTTACAACGGTTTGCTCTCCGCTGAATACGGATACAATCATAGGTGGAGTGGTGTATAGCAAGCCGGGATTCAGCAACGTGATGCAGAAGAGAGATACTTTCGATTTGCGTGAGACGGATTCCAACACTTCTTTTGATTGCCTGAATACTTACATCACTTACCAGCTTACCCGCTTTGACAAGGCGCATTTTGACCGTTTCATCAGTAGGAAACTGGGCAATGATTTCATCGGGGCAGAGATGAAGACGGGAAAGCATCGTCTGTGGCAGACAAGAGTCGTAGAGCCTCCTACCTTGTTTCATCACGAAATGCTGGTGGAAGTGCCTTTTAATCCTATCCAGTATCAGTCGATGCAGATGAGGATGCAGGTGCCGATGCTGCCCATTCTGAAGGGAATGATGTGGCAGATGATAGGAAGTCTGCTGGTTACCATCATGCTTCTCCTGAGCATAGCTTATCTCATCAAGGTGATGCTCCTGCAGAAGAAGGTGGATAAGATGCGAAGCGACTTCGTGCATACGATGATTCACGAGCTGAAGCGCCCCGTGCAGACGCTGAAGATGTGTGTGTCCGTATTTTCTGCCCAAAAGACAGATGAGAAGGATGAGAATTCCCTTATCATGGAGACCGTAAGAGAGGAGAGCGATAACCTGACTGCCTATCTCGCCAAACTCCGGGAAGTAATCAGGGCAGAGGAACATATCCCACTCCAGATAACTTCTTTCGATATCCATGCCGCCTTGCAGAATCTGGTGGCAGTTTATCGAAAGAATAAGCAGAAGGAGGTGAATGTTTCGCTCGATTACCAGCGCACTTCCGATAGGATGATGGGAGATAGAGACCAGCTTCTGAATGTGGTCAGCAATCTGATGGAGAACTCGGTGAAGTATTCCGGCGACATAGTCAATATCCATGTTACCTGCCGAGATACCGGGAAGGGGGAAGTCATGATTTCTGTATCAGATAATGGCATCGGCATCTCGTCCGATGAACAGCAGAGAGTATGGACGAAGTTCTATCGCAGCAATGCTTACCCGGATATGATGCAGCCAGGCATCGGCTTGGGTTTGAGTTTTGTGGATATGATTGTGAAGGCCCATGGGGGCAGAAAAATGATGCAGAGCGAAGTGGGCAAGGGAACCAGGATTTCAATCGTCATCCCGCAACACTCCTGATGCATCCGGTTTAACGCTATAAACAACAGAAAAAATGATCAAGATATTATTTGCAGACGATGACTTGAAGTATTCCATGTTGCTGAAGAGTTTCCTGCAGCAGCATGGCTACGATGTGACTTATGCCGGCAATGGCAAAAAGGCATGGGAGCAGTTCCCGGAGGTGAAGCCCGACCTAGTATTGCTCGACATCAATATGCCGGAGATGGATGGCTATGAGGTGGCTGAGCGCATCAGAGCCATCGACCCGAAGGTGCTTATCTTCTTCCTCACCGACCGTACGGAGAAGAACGATCGACTGAAAGGTTTCTCCCTGAAGGCAAACGATTATCTTGCCAAACCCTTCTATCCGGAAGAGTTGCTGGCAAGAATAGAGGAGCGGTTCTCCATGAATGAGAGTGAGACGATAGAAGAGGAGGTGTATCATTTCGGTGAAACCACCTTCTGCTATAACAACAATGAGCTTCGTACCCGTTCCTCTCGTGTGCTCATTACCAGCCGACAAGCCGACATCCTCCGTCTGCTGGCGAAGAATATCGGCAATGTAGTAAGCAAGGAGATGATACAGGAGGCGGTGTGGGGTACCGTGAGCTATGCCAACTCCCTGGCTGTGAATGTGCAGATGACGTATCTCCGCCATGCTCTTCAGCATGATGCGACCGTTAAGATTGAGTCGCTGAAGAAAAAGGGATACGTTTTGTCTGTTATTTCTCCAGAGTAACGATGATGTAGCTTCTGCCATCCTCCTTCAGACCTCTTTCCTGAATGGCTTTGGTGCCCTCTTTCAAGATCTCGATGGCTCTGATCTTGCTGGGAGAAATCTTGTTGAATTCCTCTTTAGTCAGTTCCTGCTCTCTGCCCTTGATCAGATAGTGAGGAGCTGGCTTGGCAGCAGGAGGTGTGGTAGTGGTGATGATATGAATCTCTATCACATCTCTTTTGGGTGCCGGCAGGACGTTGGTGTTTACCTGGTAATTCTTGATGGTTTTACCGATGAGTTCCTTGCCGGTGAAGTTTGGGATGCGCTCGCCGTCGATGCTGTAGATACGCAGGGTATCTGCCTTGGATGCCATACTGCTGGTTATGCCCAGCAGGGCAAATGCAATGGTGAAAATATACTTTTTCATAAGCGTGAAATGTTTATAATTCAGCGTGAAATGTTTTATCATTCGTTTAACTGTGCCAATGGAAGTAGCTGATAACTACCATCTTGTGTTTCTGTGATATTGATGGTGTAATGCTGCATGTTGCCTTCGTTGTCCAGGGTTGAGATAACGATGTTATCACCTTGGCGGTTGATGGTCAGCTGCTCGGCAGAAGGCAGGGCGGCAGAGGCTACTTCATAAATCTGATTGAAATCTTCATGAATGCTTCTTTCTGCTTCAGATGAAGTCTTCTCCGTATTTACTGCAGTCTTCCCTGCATGTTTCTCGTTTCTTCCTGCGATATTCTTTCTTTTGGCAAGGGCAATCTTGCTTGTCTTCATCTCCTGCGGAGTCACGATATCCCGGGTAGCTGCCAGGAAGAGGGAGTCGGCACGTTCCATCTTTTCGTACGCATTCAGATGCTCGTTTCCATCTTCAGAAGATGGCTGCGAGCGAACCACCTGCTCTGTAGGAACCAGGTTGGCAAGACCAGGTTGTTCAGAAGAGGATGAGAAATAATCCTTGATAGGGAAGAGCAGGAAGATGAGTCCTGCCAGCATCGCTGTAGCAAGAAGTATCGCAGAGAGGCGTACCCATCTTGTCTCGTGCTTCTTAGAAGTTGCAAGGGACATCTCTTTCATTTGCGGCTGTCCATCAGCTTCTTCTTTTCTGTCCAGTTCTTTCATCTCTTCTTTTCCGTCCAATTCTTCCATCATTTCCATTTCTGTTTGATGGAAATTCGGAGTATAGTTCTCCATTCCCAGCATCAGGTTTCTGATGTCGAGATCCTCATCCGTTAATTCCTTATCCTCGCAATGGCGATAGAAATCAGCCAATGCCTGTTCTTCCTCCACACTGGTATCAGCATCGAGGTAGCGCTCTATCAGCTCGTGGCGATAGGTTATATCTTCTAGTTTCTTCATTTCTTTCATTTTTAGAGTTTATGACTTCATCATTTTCAACAATGATCTTCTCGCTGCAGAAATCATCGTCTTGGTGCTCGTTTTGTTGGCTCCGCAGATTTCGGCAATCTCATCGAGGCTCTTTCCCTCGCTTCTCAATAGCAGCATTCTTCTCTGCGTATCCGGAAGCCTGTCCATCGCCCTGTTGAGTCGCCTTTGCGTATCTTCGCCGACGATGGTCTGGTCGGTACGCTCTGTTGCCGTACAGATTTCTGCGGGATGCTTCATCTGTTCCAGCGATGCCGTCTGGGCTTTGTTGCGTCTCAGATGGTCGATGCAGAGATTCTTGGCTATCGTCATACCTAAGGCCTCGATGCTCTGGTATTCAGAGAGCTTTTCGCGCATCTTCCAGAGCTTCACCAGGGTTTCCTGCACGATGTCGTCGGCTTCTTCGGCAAGGGTTCCTGCCGAGAGATAGCGTTGACAATGTGCCGTCAACCTGGGGCGCATTTCCTGGGCGATATGTTCAAATTCTGTTTCTTCCATTTGTTTCTTTTTATGTGTATGACGCAAGAAGAGTCGAAAGGTAAACAAAAAAAAATGCTACCTTCGCACATTTCTGTGCAAAGATAGCATAAAAACTTGAGATATAGACATATCTTTTATTTTATTTGTGGATGAAGTGGTTTATTCCTCTGTTTTTGCCATCATTACAATGATATTACAGGTGCAGAAAATCAGCGATGTAACAGCTTTGTAATACTTATGTTTTACGGTAGAAATATCTTCTTCTTACCTTTGCAGTCGAAATGAAGAAGATGTCTTTCTGCATCAGTAGGAAAAGATTTCATTCGGAATAAGCAAAATCAGATTTACGTGTATATATAATAAGGTAAGAAATGAAGAAGAAAACGTATTTGTTGATGGCACTCACGATGGTGTCGATGGGAATGAATGCCCAGAATTCAGGAAACAGTTCTTTGGAGAAGGGCATCGAGGAATTCACCAAGACCATGAAAATTGGTGGAACCATCCGCTCAAAGTATGAGTACCAGACCGAAGAGGGGGAGGGACGATTCGAGGTGCGTACAGCCCGCATCAACGTGGCTGGCAACGTAACACCTCAGGTAAGCTATAAGGCGGAAATCGACCTCTGCGACGAGGGTAAGATCAAGATGCTCGATGCCTATACACGCATCAAGCCTTGGAAGACCCTGCAGTTCACCATCGGTCAGGAGCGTGTGCCATTCACCATCGATGCTCACCGTTCTCCTCATCAGCAGTACTTTGCCAACCGTTCGTTCATCGCCAAGCAGGTGGGTAACGTGCGCGACGTGGGTGCTGAAATAGGATACACCTGGAATGTTGGCTTCCCTATCGTGGTGAATGCCGGTATCTTCAACGGTTCGGGCTTGACCAACCAGAAGGATTACTGGACCAAGGGTGTTAACTATTCTGCCAAGGCTCAGTTCCTCTTCCCGAATGTCAACCTGGTGTTGAGTACCCAGAAGATCAAGCCATCTGATATTACGGTAACGATGTATGATGGTGGTATTACCTTCCACAAGGGTGGTTTCATAGCAGAGGCAGAGTATCTTTACAAGCATTACAGCAAGGACGCCTTCCACGATGTGCATGCGTTCGATGGTTTCGTATGCTATGATATTCCGGTTCGCAATCAGAAGAGCATCATCCGGAAGGTTTCGCCATTGGCAAGATATGATTTCATGAGCGACCACAGCGATGGTACCCGATATGGCGGTTCTGATACCGAACTCGGTGCCTTGAAGATCAATGATTACAAGCGCCATCGTGTTACGGGCGGTGTAACCCTCAGCCTTGCCAAGCCATTCATCTCTGATATCCGTATCAACTACGAGAAATATTTCTATCGCAAGGGTGGCATTGCCAAGACTTCAGAAAAGGATAAGATTGTTGTGGAGTTCATGACAAAGTTTTAGTCAGGATATAACTTGTTTTTGGATGTAATAAGCGAGGGTGTGTCATAAGCCACATCCCATACGCCCTGAAAGGGCAGAAGCTCCTAGCCCACGGTAACACCCTGGGGTAAGCATAAGCAAGAAAGACGCCCTGTAAGGGCAAAAGCTTTGTATTTGAGAAGCTTTTGCCCTTACAGGGCGTCTTTCTTGCTTATGCGTAACCCAGGGTGTTACCCTGGGCTAGGAGCTTCTGCCCTTTCAGGGCGTGCTGCTAATAACAGGGCGTGCTGCTAATAACAGGGCGTGCTACTAATAACAGGGCGTGCTGCTAATAACAACTTTTCGTTTTATTATAGCATTCCCTTAGAGCTAGGAAGCTCGAAGTGATAGATGTCTCTCTTCACCGCCATTTTCAGCGAGCGGGCAAGTGCCTTGAAGATGCCTTCTATCTTGTGATGCTCGTTTTCGCCCTCTGCCTTGATGTTGAGGTTCATCTTTGCCGCATCACTCAGACTCTTGAAGAAATGCTTGAACATCTCGGTTGGCATTTCGCCCACCTTCTCTCTGTGGAACTCGGCATCCCAAATCAGCCATGGACGGCCACCGAAGTCCAATGCTACCTGACAGAGACAATCATCCATTGGCAGACTGTAGCCGTATCTTTCTATTCCGCGCTTGTCACCTAAAGCCTGCAGCAAGCATTCGCCCAGTGCAATACCCGTATCCTCAATGGTATGATGCTCATCCACATAGAGGTCGCCCTTGGTGTGGATGGTGAGGTCCATCATGCCGTGCTTGCCTATCTGCTCCAGCATGTGGTCGAAGAAGCCGAGACCGGTAGAAATGTCGCATTTGCCTGAACCATCGAGATTTACCTTGATGTAGATATCCGTCTCCTTGGTGGTGCGCTTCACTTCTGCGATGCGGTCGCCGGCAAAGAGAATCTCAGCAATCTTGTCCCAGTCCATACCATCCTTTCCGAGAATCAGACTCTTGCAACCCAGGTTCTCGGCAAGCTGGGCATCCGTCTCACGGTCGCCGATTACATAACTGTTTGCCATATCGTAGGCTGGATTGTCGATGTATTCGGTCAGCATGCCCGTGCCCGGCTTTCTCATCGGCGAGTTATCCTCCGGGAAGTGGCGGTCGATGTGCTGCTTGGCGAAGTGGATGCCCTCGCTCTCCAGGGTCTGGATGATGAAGTTGTGGACAGGCCAGAAGGTATCCTCCGGGAAGGAGTCGGTGCCCAATCCGTCCTGGTTGCTCACCATCACCAGCTCGTAGTCGGTGTGCTGGGCAATGAAGGCGAGGTTGCGGAATACGCCCTTGGTGAATACCAGCTTCTCGAAGCTGTCAATCTGTTCGTCCGCAGGTTCCTGAATCAGGGTTCCGTCGCGGTCGATGAAGAGTAATCTTGTCTGTTTCATGTCTCTTTCTATTGTCTCTTTTTTATGTTAATATGATTAATACTTCTTGCTTTCCTCTTCTTCTGCAGCCATCTGCTCTATGCCGGCTACGGCCATCTGCTGCTGACTCTCCTTCAGTTTTTTCTTTTCCTCATCCTGCACCTTGTAGGATGCATACTGGTAAGCCAGTGCGATGCCGAGCCAGGTGAGGGCATAGATGATGAGTAGGCTGGTGAGGGTGAAGACGAGGAAGAGGAGTGGGGTGAAATAGCCCGGTACGCCGAGCGGATCGCCCTGAAGTGCACCCAACTGTGAGTAGAGCTGGGCGATGATGAGGATGATGGTAGGCACAGCTGCTATAAAGGTGGCGATGCCTACAATCATCATGCCTAGGAAGCAGGTCATGAGGAAGCCTCCGAAGTGGCGGAGGATGCGGACCAGCGATCTGCCCGGCTTGCGCTTTTCGCCCTGAGGGCAGAGCTGCTTGTGGGGCAGGAGATGCCAGAATGATACTGCCGCCATCACGAGGGTGGCTGCGTAGATGATGGTTTGCAGGATGAATGAAGCCATCGGATTCGCTTCTCCCCAATCGTGAAGCGACTTGTTGGGGAGGAGAAAGTAAAGTACGATTGCCAGCAATACTGCGAAGGGCACGTGGGTAACCCATGTCTGCTTCACGAGCGAACGGATATCGCTCGTCACGGTATTGTAGGATGCTTTCATGCAGGCAGTTATGCTGCGTTGCTTAAATAATTCATTTACTTCCATAGTTATATGATTTGATGCTGTTTAACTATTCCGAAAAATCACTTTTGACCTTTTGACCTTTTTGGTCTTTAAAAGTTTCTTCTGAATTCTGAGCAGGTGATGGCTGTAGCGATTGCTACGTTCAGGCTGTCGGCTGTGGCTCTTCCTTCCGGGAAGTTCGGGATGAGCAGTCTTCGGTTCACCTTCTTGGCAAGGGCAGGCGAAATGCCTTTTCCTTCGTTTCCCATCACGATGAGTCCCCGGTTTTCCAGCTGCTGCTGATAGATGTTGTCGCCATCGAGCAGGGTGCCATATACGGGTACATCTGCAGGCAGCGATTCTACCAGAGCCAGCAGGTTGCCATATTCCACCTTCACTCTCGCAATGCTGCCCATCGTGGCCTGTACCACCTTCGGGTTATACACGTCGGCAGTATCCTGACTGCAGTAGATGTGGGTGATGCCAAACCAGTCGGCAATGCGGATGATGGTGCCCAGGTTGCCCGGGTCTTGCACGCCATCGAGCGCCAGACTCAGTTCGTTGGTGTTAATAGAGTAATCTCCTGATGTTGCCTGTCCGAATACAGCCAGCACCTGCTGCGGATGCTGCAGGAAGCTCACCTTCTTAAGCTCCTCCTCGGTCACCTCTATCACTTCTGTCTGAGCCGCAAGGTGCTTGCCGTGGAGCCACTCCTGGGTTGCCACAATGAGGTCGGCAGGTTGCAGGGCTAGCAGGTCATCTACTACCTTGAAACCTTCCGCCACGAACTTTCCTTCCTTGTTGCGGTTCTTCTTCAGTTCGAGCGAACGAATGTATTTTATCTTATTCTTGCTAATCATTTGTTGTTGTTTCTAATCTTTAATGGATGCAAAGGTAGCATAAAAAGCAGACAATACAAAATAAAAAGTGCTAAATATTTTGTATTTTCTTCGTTTTACACTATCTTTGCAATCTAAAAGGATTAGATTCGTGAAAATACAGAAGATTTCAGTTCTCGCCCTGCCACTGCTTCTGGCTGGATGTTCTGCCAGCAAGTATGTGCAGGAGGGGGAGTATATATTAAATAAGGTGGAAGTGAAGAGCGACTCTGCGGAATATGATGCAGGGGCGCTCAAGCAGTATGTGCGACAGAAAGAGAAGCCGAAGCTCTTTGCACTCTTTAAAAACCCGTTCAGCAAGAAGCCCGTCATCTATGATTCCATCCAGGCTCGACTCACTTGCCAGGACCTGCTCACGGCGATGCAGAACCAGGGATTCCTGCACGCTGGCGTATCCCTCTATACTACCAAGCGGAAGAAAGCCCCGAAGCTGGATGCCACTTATCTGTTGCATCCCGGTGAGCCGTTCCTCATCGGCAAGGTGGAGTATGACATAGAGGATAAGAACATACAGGATAGATTGCAGCTGGATAATCCTGATAACCAGATGCTGAAACCGGGAATGCGTTTCACGGTAGAGGCGCTGGACAATGAGCGCAAGCGTATTTCCAATCTCCTCATTGATGATGGATACTTCCGCTTCAACAAGGATTTCATCCACTTTTCTGCAGATACCATCACGGGCAGCAAAGACATCGGCGTTACCCTGCATCTGATGAACTACAAGGCTAACAGTAATGCGCCGGAAACCCCGCACTCGCGATATGAGATCAGAAAGATCAACTATCTCAGCAACGACAGCGACCGCATCCACCTGCGCCATCAGGTGCTCCTGAATGCCACTGCCCTGAAGGAGGGAAGTCCCTACAGCGCCTCTGCCCTGCAACGTACGTATAATAATTTCGCACGCTTGCAGGCGGTGAAATATACCAATATCCGATTCGTGGAAGCTCCCGATAGCGGAATGCTCGATTGCAATATCCAGATCAGTACCAACAAGCCTTCTACCATCTCCTTCCAGCCGGAAGGAACCAATACGGCAGGCGACCTGGGTGCTGCGGCTTCGCTC
The DNA here is from genome assembly GCF_003473645.1 of Prevotella sp. AM23-5. Classification (NCBI taxonomy): domain Bacteria; kingdom Pseudomonadati; phylum Bacteroidota; class Bacteroidia; order Bacteroidales; family Prevotellaceae; genus Prevotella; species Prevotella sp. AM23-5. The sequence goes on from NZ_QUCG01000035.1 coordinate 24,354, forward strand.
ACCTATACCAACAGAAACCTCTTCCGGGGTAGCGAACAGTTGAGTATCGAGCTGCGTGGTGCCTACGAGGCTATCACCGGACTGGAGGGCTATCAGGACCAGAACTATCAGGAGTATTCGATAGAGAGCAAGCTGGTGTTCCCACGCTTCGTAGCACCGCTGCTGTCTAAGAATTTCAGAAGAAGACAGACTGCCAATACGGAGTATTCGGTGGCTTGGGATCTCCAGAATCGTCCGGAGTTCCATCGTCGCGTCTTCTCTATGGCATGGCGCTACCGCTGGTCAGAACCCCGCCATCATCTCAACTGGCGATTCGACCTGCTCGACCTCAACTATGTGTATATGCCTTGGATTTCAGAGACTTTCAAGCGCGACTATCTGGATGATGTAGATAACAGAAATGCCATCCTGCGCTATAACTACGAGGATATCTTTATCATGAAGATGGGATTCGGATTGACCTATAGCGATGAGGTAGATGCCTTCCGACTGAATGTGGAGTCTTCGGGCAATCTGCTCAGCGCTTTCTCCAAGGCTCTGAATTTCAAGATAAATTCTCAGGGACAGCGTACTTTCATCAATATCGCCTATGCCCAGTATGCCAAGGCTGATTTCGACTATACCCATCTGGTACACTTCGACGACCGCAACGTGCTGGCGCTGCATGCAGGCATCGGCGTGGCGTATCCTTACGGCAACAGCAAGGTGCTGCCTTTCGAGAAACGGTATTTTTCGGGTGGTGCCAACTCGGTGAGAGGCTGGGGTGTAAGAGAGCTGGGACCTGGCGGATACAAGGGCAATGACGGGCGCATCGACTTCATCAACCAGACGGGTGATATGAAGCTCGACCTGAATGCCGAGTACCGCACCCCTTTGTTCTGGAAATTCGAAGGTGCCCTGTTTGTGGATGCAGGTAATATCTGGACGCTCAGAAAATATGATGAGCAGCCTAACGGACAGTTTAAGTTAGATAAGTTCTACAAGCAGATTGCTGCGGCGTATGGTATGGGTCTGAGGTTGAATTTCGATTATTTCATCCTCCGGTTCGATATGGGTATGAAGGCAATCAATCCTGCCTACGAGAGTGGGGATGAGCATTGGGCGATCATTCACCCAAAGCTCAGTCGTGATTTCGCCTTTCACTTTGCGGTAGGTTTACCATTCTAATCTTCCATACCCCGTTCTCGATACGCATCGGCAGGTGGAAGTCGGCCTCTTCTACGAGGTGGGCTTCCTGCCCGATGGTGTCCATCTGCAGAAAATTATATACGGTGATGCTGACGGTGGCGTTCGCTCCGTCGTCGCTGAAGTCGATGTCGTTGATTTCTACCGTGGCATCCTCAGCCTTGGTACGCAGCAGATCTACATCCGCCTGATGCACGTTGCTGGCAGCATAGCGTAGCCAGGGTTCCGAGCTCTGGGTACAGTACTTCAGCGTCTTGGGGAACTGCCAGTTGAAGTAGTAGGTGGCGAATGAATCGATGTCATTCTCCAGCTGATTTTCGTCTCCCTGATGAGATTGGCATCCCGTAAGGGTGTAAACGCTTGTCAGTATGGCTGCTACGGCGATAGCCATACAGGATATTGTTTTCCTAATCATGTTTTCGAATTCTTAAAATTTCTATTTATTTGCTTATTTTGGGCACAAAGATAGTAAAAAACTTTGTAATAAGAATCTTTTTTGCTAACTTTGCAGGGAAAATAACAATTAAAATGCTAAAATTTATATCCTTTGGCAGTGGAAGCAGTGGCAACAGCTACTATCTTTACACTGAGACGGATTCGCTATTGATAGACGTAGGAGTAGGTATCAGAACCCTGAAGAAGCACTTCCATAACTATGGATTGCGCTTCGAGGATGTGCATCATATCCTCATTACCCATGACCACGCCGACCATGTAAAGTCGGTGGGGAGCTTGAGTACTGACTATCATCTACCAGTATATGCAACCCGTAAAGTTCATGCAGGTATCGAGCGCAACTATTGCGTCCGAAAGAAAATCGTGCCCAATCATGCGCACATCATAGAGAAAGGTGTGCCGTTCCAGGTGGGCGAGTTCAGGGTTACTCCGTTTGGGGTGCCTCACGACAGTACGGATAATGTGGGCTATTTCGTGGAGCACGAGGGCGTCACATTCTGTCTGATTACGGATGTGGGACACATCACGGAGGAGATTCAGGAGTTCATCGGCAAGGCGAACTATCTGGTGCTGGAATCGAACTATAGTGTGGAGATGCTTCAGACAGGAAAATATCCTCAGTATCTGAAGGAGAGAATCCTGGGGCCGAACGGTCATCTCAGCAATGATGAGTGTGCCCATGCGCTTGCCGACTTCGCCACTCCGAGCCTCCGCCACGTATGGCTCTGTCATCTCAGCGAGGAGAATAATCATCCCGAACTGGCGAGAAAGACCGTGGAGCAGATTCTCAGGAGCAAGGGCATCATTGCCGGAAAGGACTTCGAGCTGGAAGTGCTGAAGCGGAAGACGCCTAGTGAGATTTATAAATTGGTATAAATTCTCGGCCCGCCCTGAATCAATGATTGCTGGCTTAAGAGAATGACCGGAATTTCTATTCCCGGCCCGCCCTGAATCAATGATTGCTGGCTTAAGAGAATGACTGGAATTTCTATTCCCGGCCCGCCCTGAAAGGGCAGAAGCTCCTAGCCCAGGGTAACACCCTGGGTTATACATAAGCAAGAAAGTCGCCCTGTAAGGGCAAAAGCTTGGTATTGAGAAGCTTTTGCCCTTACAGGGCGACTCTGTTATATCCCTATGTACCCAGGGTGTTACCCTGGGCTAGGAGCTTCTGCCCTTTCAGGGCGTGTGGATGCAAACAGGGCGTGCTGGATGCAAACACCACTTGGAACATGCCGGGCATTGCCTAAATCATACTGATTTTCTAGATTTTATCCAATGCCTGCTTGATATCATCCAGGATATCCTCCACATCCTCGATACCTACTGACAATCGAATCAAATCTGGCGCAACGCCTGCCTCCTTCAACTGCTCGTCTGAAAGCTGACGGTGGGTATGGCTGGCAGGGTGGAGCACGCAGGTGCGGGCATCTGCCACATGAGTCACGATGTTGATCATATCCAGTGAATCCATGAACTTGATGGCAGTCTCACGGTCGCCCTTCAATCCGAAGGCGATGACACCGCAGGTGCCGTTTGGCATGTACTTCTGGGCAAGGTCGTAATACTCGTCGCCCTTCAGTCCGCTATAGTGAACCCAAGCCACACGCTCATCATTCTGCAGGAACTCAGCCACCTTCTGCGCATTCTCGCAATGCTGGCGCATACGCAGGTGCAGGCTCTGCAGACCCAGGTTCAGGATGAATGAGTTCATCGGTGCAGGGATGGAACCCAGGTCGCGCATCAGCTGTGCCACGAGCTTGGTGGTGTATCCCATCTTTCCGAAAGCCTTCACGTAGGTGAGTCCGTGGTAGCTCTCATCCGGTGTGCAGAGGCCAGGGAATTTCTCGGCATTCGCCATCCAGTCGAAGTTGCCGCTATCCACTACTACGCCGCCTACCTGCGATGCAGTACCGTCCATATACTTGGTGGTAGAGTGGGTAACGATGTCGGCACCCCATTCGAATGGGCGGCAGTTGATAGGTGTGGCGAAGGTGTTATCTACGATGAGAGGCACGCCGTTCTTATGGGCGATGCGGGCGAACTTCTCGATGTCGAGCACGGCACAGCCAGGGTTGCTGATGGTTTCGCCGAATACCACCTTGGTGTTAGGGCGGAATGCCTTCTGGATTTCCTCCTCGCTGGCGTTAGGGTTTACGAAGGTGCACTCGATGCCGAGCTTCTTCAGGGTAACGCCGAAGAGATTGAAGGTGCCGCCGTAGATTTCGTTAGAGGTAACGATGTGGTCGCCAGCCTCGCAGATGTTGAATACGGCATAGAAGTTGGCTGCCTGACCGCTTGAGGTCAATACGGCACCCACGCCACCTTCGAGCTGTGCGATTTTCTTTGCCACAGCATCATTGGTCGGGTTCTGGAGTCGGGTATAGAAGTAGCCCTCCTTCTTCAGGTCGAAGAGCATCGCCATCTCCTCAGAGTTGTCGTATTTGAATGTAGTACTCTGATAGATAGGCACTTCTATCGGTTCGCCGTTCTTCGGCTCATAGCCTCCCTGCACGCAGAGGGAAGCAACACGTAATTTCTTTTCCATTGTCGGTTATTCTTTTATTTTGTGTTGTTATAATTGTTCTTTTTTTCTATGTTGTTAATGAACCTTATTTGCTATTCTGAAAGCGTTAAATTTTATTCCCGGCACGCCCTGAAAAGCTCACAGCTCTATTCCCGGCACGCCCTGAAAGGGCAGAAGCTCCTAGCCCAGGGCATCGCCCTGGGTATTCAGGACGCAAGTCTGTCGCCCTGTAAGGGCAAAAGCTTTATTATTTCATGAAGACGAAATACACGGCAGCGATGAGGCAGACGAATGCGGCAAAGTGATTCCAATGCAGTCCCTGCCCCTGGAAGAGGATGTTGGCGATGATGGCGAAGACGATGAGCGACACGCACTCTTGTATCACTTTGAGCTGTACCAGATTGAATGGACCGCCGTTGTCGATGAATCCGATGCGGTTGGCTGGTACCTGGCAGCAGTATTCGAAGAAGGCGATCGCCCAACTGAAGGCGATGACTCCGATGAGTGGCCAGTTGCTGCTGGTGCCCGTCTGCTGGAGTTTGAGATGTCCATACCATGCGAGCGTCATGAAGATGTTGCTCAGCACGAGGAGCAGGATAGTGTATATTCCGTTCATATTCTCTTATGTTTTTGATTTCTTAATTGATAAGATTTCTCTTATATTCTCTTATGTTCTTTGATGCTCTACATATATAATAATGTATAAGTGGCTGCAAAGATACACTTTTTCTCTTGAAAATGTATGGAAAATCAGGAAAATGCGCATGAAAAAGAAAAAAGTTGCCGAAAAATTTGGTGGTGTCAGAAAAAAGCAGTACCTTTGCAACCGCTTTTGAGAAATAACTCAAATGCTAAGCTTGTTGCACCCTTAGCTCAGTTGGTAGAGCAACTGACTCTTAATCAGTGGGTCTAGGGTTCGAATCCCTAAGGGTGTACAAAAAAGCTCCGAAGAAGTTCATCTTTCTTCGGAGCTTTTTTTGTTTCATCTTTTTTCGACCTGTACGGTTGAAATTACCCAATACGCCCTGAAAGGGCAGAAGCTCCTAGCCCAGGGCATCGCCCTGGGTAATTATGAACGCAAACCCGTCGCCCTGTAAGGGCAAAAGCTTTAAAATATTGAGCAATATACAAAGCTTTTGCCCTTTCAGGGCGACTTTGCTGTGTTTATTCTAAAACCCAGGGCGTTGCCCTGGGCTAGGAGCTTCTGCCCTTTCAGGGCGTATGGGATGTGGCTTATGACACACCCTCTTTCAGCGAAGCCTCTTCTTTTGGAATAGGCATTGCTTTCAGCGAAGCCTCTTCCTGCATTCAGGGCATTCTCCCTTGATGACGAAGGAGACGGAGTGGGGATAGAATCCTTCCGGCAATTCGAAGCTCGGAATATGGATGTCCTCCATGCAGAACGAACGGTGGCATGATTCGCAGTAGAAATGAATATGACCATCATGATGATCACACTCTCCTTCCTCCTCACACACTTCGTAGTTTAATATCCCCCTTCCATCCTCGAAGGCATGAACGGCATCATGCTCCAGAAAGAGCGTCAGCGTGCGGAAGATGCTCGACTTATCCACCGATACCATCTTCTGCTCCAAATCCTTCAGACTCAGCGGATTCTGCTCATTCACCAGAGTCTTCATCACCAGTATGCGGTTGGAGGTGGGCTTGATGCCCTTCGCCTCCAGCTTATGAACAATCTCTTCTGTTTCCATCTTTTTCTTTTAAAATAAACTTAGAGTATCTGCATTTTTGCGCCAAACGACAGTCCGAAGACATCCCAGAAACCGGCATTGCCGTTGCGGTAGAATCGCATGAAATAGATATCATTCGTACTCAACTCATAGAAGAGCGTGAGGCTCTTCACGCGCTTGCGCCTGTTGTTCGGAATCTGATACGTAAACCGTTCGCCAAATCCCAGATTCGGGCGGATTCGGGTAGAGAAGGGATAATATCCGCTCTCATACTTGGTAGGCTGCTTTGTCCAGAAATCGTGACCCAACACCGTGTTCAGGTACAGCGTGCACTCCAGGGGTTCAAACTGCCATCCCTTTCCCCAGTCCTTTCGCCAGGGAATGAAGTTCTCCTTCAGCGTGATAGTCATTTTTACTTCATCCGAATCATATTTCGGAACGATGCCGAAGAGCAGATGCGTCTCCCACTGGCTTCGCTTGCCGTAGTCCCATCCGATACCCAGCGAGATGATACCCATGTTGCCGCAGGTCTGTATCACGCTCTGCGTAGGCATCAGCACATCCCAGTGTTTGCGATAGCGGAGGATGCGCCTGTCGTATCGGGTGAGTGAATCTTCTTCTGAACTCTCCTTTCCTAAATTCTCCTTTTCTAACCCCTCCTCGCCGGCGCTTGCCGTAGTGCCTACCGATAGCAGGAGGATCGCCCATATACTGAACTTAAAAATCGATGACTTCAACATGATAATCCTTTGGTGTGATGGTGAAAATGTAATATTGACGGAAGTGTACGCTGCTTGCCATATAGAACAAGGTGCCGTTGTTGTAGAGGTCTTCCGTCTTGGTATGATGACCGTGACCGTCCAGGCAGAACAGCAGGCGAGGAAACTCGTGGATGTAATAATTGAATACCTTCGCTACGTTGTTGTTAAACTGCTCGGAGTAGGGAGGTGCATGCATGCATACCACGGTGCGGTCGAAGTCGAGCGAATCGGCAGAGCGTTCCGCCTCCATGAAGTCGAAGTTAGGCACCGGACGGGAGTAGTCATACTCGATGGCATTGGTGTTGAGGCATACGAACTTCACCTTTCCGGCGATGAAGCTGAAGTCGGGATTGCCGTAGATGGCCTCATAGGTCTGGTTGCCCGTGCCCAGACAGTCGTGGTTGCCCAGCAGCACCACCGAAGGCATCTTGAGTTTCAGCATTCTTTCTCGTGTCCACTTCATTTCGCGGGTAGCGCCGAAGTCGGAGATGTCGCCGCAGTGGATTACGAAGTCGATGCTGTCTTGGCGGCTGTTGATATCATTTACGGCATCCACGAGGTCGTCGAGCCACTGATGACTGTCGCTGATCACGGCAAACCGGATGGTATCCTTGCTCTTCACCGTCTGCTCTATCTTCTGTATGTTCTTGGCATTCAGATTGGTTTCGCCCTTTACGCGAACATCGTAAGGGTGAACATCGAATACGGTATCGCAGCCCGTAAGGAGCAGGGCGGCGATACAGACAAGTAGATACATTTTAATGTGAGATTTCATATCTTATACCTTATTTAAAATACATATTCATATTCTAGTCTATCTGATATTCTAGCCTGTTTGATATTCCAGGCTATTGATTTCGCGTGCAAAGTTACGAAAAAAACTTGAATAAATAATGAGGTTTTTCCAAAAAGACCATTTTTAAGGAGAAAAAGATAAAAAAAAGAAGGTGCGCCAGATTCACTTCCTTGTGATCTGGCACACCTTGATGTTTTTAGAGCTCTACGTTGTTTTTAGAGACTTACGTTGTTTTTAGAGACTTACGTTGTCGTCACCTCCTCCGCCTTCGGTAGTGCCGCCACCCTGGCTGGAATCACCTCCCTGGTTGGTTCCGCCACCTCCCTGGTTGGTTCCGCCACCTTCCTGCGAAGTTCCACCGCCCTGCGAAGTACCTCCCCCCTGGTTGGTGTTATCTTTGTTGTCATCCTCCCCGGTGTTTGTGTTTGGTGTCTTGTCGATGACGCCATCATTGTAAAGAATGCCATTGGCACCTGCCACTACCGAACCGTCGGGCTTCACATCGCCTACATATACAGAGTTGCTTACGCTGTTGTTCTGCACAGATGCAAAAGCAATGTAGCAGGAAAGCATGTCTCCATCCCAGTCTGTAGGTAATTTCAGGGTAGCCTTGCAATCTACTCGGCTGGCATCCTCTGTAGTGAAGATGGCTTCGCGCTTCGTGAAGTTGTAGATGAGCGGCATCGCAAAATCATCCATGCTGGCATGACTTTCGTCAGAATTGTCTTCCCAGGCAAAGGTGGCTATGTTGTTCGCTACCTTTACAGAGCAGAATCTGCCAGGCATCAGAGAACCGCTGCTTACCAGCACCTTGCTAGGGTCGATACCGAAGGATGGATATTTGCCCACCATGCAGTTGCGTACGGTGTGGCTCATGGCTGCGTTGGTGGCAGTCTGATGCTGGGTGTAGTTGCGGTAACCTGTCTGCAGGTAAGCCGTCATCACCTTCACAAACTTCTGCGCCAAGCCAAACTTTATGCGCTGAGCCATCTGCTTCTCGGTGCGAGGGTTCTTGATACTCTGAGCCTTGCCACGCATATAAGCTGTGCCTTTCCAGCTGCCACCTACTACTGTTCCTACGGTTCCGTTGAAACCGCCAAGAATACCTTGTCTAATCTTTCCCATAATCTTTTCCTTTCTTTCTTTAATGGGTTAAACATAAATAAAAAAGTCAATGAACACTATTCTTTGCACCCCTTCTTTCTGCAGGGTACAATTCGTGGCTCCCTTCTCCCTTCTTTTAAAACCCCTAAAAACAGCGTTTCTCGGAGTTGGTACGGAGCAGGTACGGAGAGGGTACGGAGCAGGTCTTTCTCAAAGTCCGATCGCTACTCGTCGATTGAAGTCTTCCGTAGCCCTCGTTTTCTAACCACATTGCAAAGATACTACTTTTTTTGCTTGTTTACAAGCATCAGTAGTACGTTGCGCAGCGTTGCGTCTGTTTGCGTAGTTGCCTTTGCTTAAAGCTTTAACGCGGTGTAGAATCCTGCAGATTTCCAGTCAAATCCGCCTTCTCATACTTGCCGTTGTCCACTCTCTTGCAGAGGTTGTATCTGCTCACGTATTCGCCCACATACTTCTCTGCCGTTCTCTTGGCAATACCCAGTTTCTGTGCAGCGGCCAGTACCATCTGGCGGTTGAAGCTGGCAGGCAGGGCAGCAAAGAGTTTCTCGCTCTTTGGGCTGAGTTTGATGCCCATCACATCGTCTCCCTCCTTGCTAGGCAGCAGGGTAGAGAAGATGCGTGCCGCATGCTGCATCAGCGTATCGGCAATGATCAGAGCGCACTCCAGGTCTTCGTTCTTGCAGATGATGCACTCTGGCAGAGAGGTGGTATCTTCCAGGCGGGTGATGCTCAGAATCATGGCGATGCGATAGGCGCTCAATCCCATTCGGTAGATGTTGGCTACGAAGTCTCTGCCCAGCATATCCTTGTATTCTTCTACCAGCTTGTTGAAGAAATCGTTGAACTTGTCTTCCTGCTCTTCCGTCAACTTGAACTCGATGCCACCTTGCTTCTTCTTCAGAATCAGATGAATGTCATACACCCGCTTGCCGATGGCTTCCATCTCCTCGTCAATGGTTCGGTTTGACTTGGAGAACACGTTGTGCCATTTGGCTGGAATATCCACTTTCATGAAGAGAAAGCGGGAGAAGAGACCGTTCTCTGCCGATGGAATCAGATTGGTAACCTGACCTGGCGTACCCGTCAGATACACCGTCCATTTCGGGTTGTGAATCTCTACATGCTCATTCTCCTTTCTTCGTCGATAGGTGATATCCTCGTGATGGAAACCCTTTCGCAGACCATCCGAGAAGTTGCCGTAGTCGCTCTTCAGCGTGTTGGCAAGTGAATCGGCCTCGGTCTCGAAGGTGATGCCCTGGTCGTGGTTGTCGTGCAGCGCCTGATAGATGGCTGTAGAAGAGCAGTTGGCAGGAATTATCAGCGAGCGATAGGGTGGCTCCTTAGGCAGCGGCATGCCCGAAGCCTTCCTGCCCATGGCTCTGATGTCGGCAAGTTCCTGCTGATAATCATCCATCTCCTGCTTGTTGGCTTCCCTAACCTCCTGCTCGATGAGGCTTACCAGCTTGAGGCATGATGTGGTTCTGCCTTTTCCGCTTGCGGCATTGGCTACAAGGAAGGTGAAGAGGTTGGCATACACCTTCGAGCTGTCGTAGATGGCATAGGCCTCGGGGAATGCACCGCTCAGGATGGTGATGGAGGCGAGAAGCAGCATGTCTTTCTCGGTGAGCGTCTTGCCGAGGGAAGAGATGTCTCTGAAGATGAGGGGCAGGGAGCCTGTTACCTTGTCGCAGAAGGTGGGTAGAGGGATAGCCTCTGCCACTTCGTGCTCTACTCCCGCTTCTGCTGTCGTGCCATTGATAGCCGTAGAAGCATTCGGTGCCATTGCCATGTTTGTCATGTTTGCACCCTTTGCAGGGTTTGCAAGGCTTGCAAAGTTTCCGTTTCTGGCAACGTCGTCATGGCTAGGAGCCACCTTGATATCTATGCCTGCCTCCTTGGCATATTTAAAGAAAGAGGCGATGGTGATACCAGAGTGGTCGGTAGTATCATGCAGGCGCTTGATGCAGTTGGAGTACAGCTTGTCGCACTCCTCGTACTTGTAGCCGGCATTGAACCGACTGATGTCATGGAAGATGCTTCTTCCTTCCTCGCCCAGCTCCAGAGAGAAGCCGAAGGCGATGTTGCGCCAGTTGTTGTATCCCTCTGTGATGTCGATGTTCATCTCAACGATAAGGTTGGCTACTGTGCGGATTTGCTCCGCCTTACTTACTTTTGCCCATTGAATTGGGTTGAAACTTGTTATCTTGTTCATAATCTAATCAAAATTAATAATTTTTTAAACAATAGAATTGTCATTCCCCTGCGGACTGCCGAACGTTGTTTCTTCACTCTTCGTTCTTCACTCTTCACTTAAAAAGGGCAGACGAGAGGATTCACGTAGCAGTTGGGGTCGTAAGGCAAGAAGCAAGCCCGGCTCACATTCTTGCAGGCAGCATCAATCTTGATGCCTCCATACGCTTGCCAGATATAGTGCTCCAATGCCTGGAACCAGGTTTGGTGGTCGCATTGCTGCAGGTCTATCTGTACGAAGAGTTTCAATCCGTCGCCCGAAGGACTGCGGAAGGCAAGTTCCAGTTCGAAGTTCTTCTGCATCATTTCATCGTGGATGAATTCCTGCTTCAGTTCCTCCACCTGGTCTTTACCTATGTGGTCGATGTCCAGGCACATGATGCCGGAGTGCTGTATAAGTCCCTGGTCTTTGCGGGCATTGAAGGTTCCGCTGGCCAGTACATAGTCAAACTCCTTGGCCTTATATGCCTTGCGTCTTTTCTCTTCCTCCTCCGGAATGCCACGGAGCGTATCCGTAGCATTCTTGAAGAGGGTAGGGTCTGTAATGTACTGCCACAAGTGGTAGATACCTACCCGGTTGTGGCTCACCACATTGGAGATAGGATGACGGTAGTATTGCATCTTGTGCTCCTTCAGCTGCTCAATGTTCATCGTCATAGGGTGCCTCCTTTCATGCGGCTGTCTCTGTACGATTCTTCCATGAGTCGCTGCAAGTCACTCTCCTTGTAGTAGCATCTTCCGCCCATCTTGGCAAACGGCAGCTTGCCATTGGAGCGAAGAGTCTGCAGGGTTCTAGCACTGATGTGGAACATCTCCATCACCTCGTAGTTGTCGTGCCACTCAGAAAGTGGCGTCAGTTGCTCAGTCACTTCCTGGTTTTCCTGACTTTGCATAGTTTGCATCGGTTGCAAAGTTTGCAAACCTTGCGGAGCGTGCATGCCGGTGTCGGCATGCTGCGCTGTTGAAGAATTACTTGTCATCTTCATTTTTGTAAAATAGGAGGGTGATGCCCAACTCTCTGATAGGGACCTCCTACATCACCGACTTGGCTTGGATACAGATAAGAGAGTCTTTGTGTTTATTGACCTCCATATCCTTGCCATCGGGGAGCGACCCCTGTCGGATTTTCTGGTGCAAATATACAAAATAGTGATGGAAAATAAAAATACACATATGGAAACTTTTGATTATCAGCAAGTTGCGTATTTTGCTTATCTGTATGCCTAAAATGTGGTTATCTGTAAGGTTGAAATGTGCATATACAGATAATTGCAATTATCTGTAAAGTTCATGGTCTTTTCTTCCAGATAATTAAAGATCTGTATACAGATAACTGGATTATCTGTAAGATTTGGTAGTTATCTGAAAAAAATAAATGGATTACTTCTTTCGAAAGCAATCCATTTATTCAAATTGTGACTTTAATAATTTACAGATAATTTTTTCTTCTTCAGTACAATAGTTCGTTAAAATTTGAGATAAT
>NZ_QUCG01000036.1:0-36020 GCF_003473645.1 Prevotella sp. AM23-5
GATTACATAAGAATTAACAGAGTATTGATTAATAACATTATGCCCGAAGGCGTTCATACTAGCTCAACTTAAACTTCTTGGTTTCGGTCTGAGCCTCTGGATCCTCGCCAGCTGGCTGCTTGATTCCACCAGTCTCAGCATCAACCACGAGTACTTCCTTTGCCTCGGCAAACTCCTCGTCTCGCTGCTGTTCGGCAGAAGGAGCTTCGTCTATGTTGAGAATGTCGTTATTCTCGATGGAAAGCTCACCCCATTTTGAGAGGAGTCTTCTCAGCACGGTCTTCAGCGCCATACTCTCGAAGTTGGAATTCCACCCCACTCCATCACTTACTCCCGATGCAGCCTGCTTTAATGCCAGTTCCTTCAAGGTGTCCGGTGTAACCTTGTCGTTGAACTTGACGGTAGGGCTATACTGCTTGGCATAGAGACAGACTTCATCAAGCGACATATAGAGAAGCTTGGAAAATCCGTTCTTCATCTTCATGTAGGCGAAGTAGCCGATAGGAACATTTGATGTACGGACGCCCGACAAGTCGAGATTGCCGGTCACCTTGTCGTAGCCTTTCAGCTCGCCCTCATATACTACATCGGAGTTGATGGTCTCGTATTTGCCGGTACGCATTGTCAGCTGGAGATAACCCTTGGTTCCCACTACCAGTGTAGGAGTCATCACGCCATGAATCTTGAAAGGAAGGATATAGCACTGCCCCAACTGTTTGTTGAGCGGAAGATGCAGGGATGCTGCCTTCAGCGCCTCTGCCATCAACGCATTCGGTGCACACTGGAGAAGCTTTTCATCTGATGTTGCCAGCTCCATCAAACTGGTGGTGAAGGTTCCCTTGTTCTCCTTCAAGGTGTTCTGCAAAAGGGTCTGGTAATAACTATTGTTCATTACCGCCTGGAAGTTCTTTACTGCTAGTGCCTTCTGTGAAGGCTGCTTTGCTACTGCTGTTTCTGCCATGATTTATATTTTTAATAAATTCTACTTATTTTACTCCATAACCGCAAGGGATGGATATTCAAACTTCAACTTATCATCGGTTGTTACTACCATTCTGATCTGCTGACCGCCACGACAAATTGGGTGGTTCACGCTCTCGCACTCGTCGAGCAGCATTGGCACCTCAATCTCGTTATACTTGGCGAAGGTGTAGGCAATGTCGATTCCTGCATTCACCTTTGCAGCCGTGTTGAGTCGGCGGTATGGCACACCATCGTGATAGCACTCGCATGTGGCTTCACGCTCGCCTTTAAGGTTGGTTTTGAACATAGACCATTTCACGAAGCGGAAATGCTCGTTTACTCGGTCTTCGAGAAGCTGATCTGTCTTCTGATTGTACTCTCTTACCACATCAAGCTGCTTGTCAAGTTCATCGAGCTGAGCCCGATAGGTCAACTTATCCTCGTTAATCTCAGCAATGCGAGCGGTGATGCGGTCGAAGGCTTCCTTTTTGCCAAGCAATTCAAGCACCTCGTTGTATCGGATTCCGATAGGCTCACGCTCCTTTTCGAGTTCAGTGAGCATCTTGGAGGTCTCTTCCGTCTCGGATGGTTTGTCGAGTTCAGCCTGCAAGTCGGCAAGTTCCTTCACTACCTGCTGATACTCTTCCTTCTCGGCAAGAATCTGTTCGTAGGTCTTCGGCTTCTCGGCATCCACCTCCCGTTTCTTGCCCTCAGCTTCCTTGAGGGTCTTGTTAGCCTTCACCAGTTGGTTGGTTGTAACCATTCGGTCGTTGTCAAGCTTCTCAAGGATATTCTTTGCATCGGTATATTCCTGCTGAATGCCGTTGAACTCCTCTTGAATCTTCTTCGATGCGTTAGACTTGTGTTCATTGAAGCGATCCTTGGATTCCTTCTTGATGCGCTCAACATCTTCTGCCGGAAGCGGCTGACCGCAATGAGGACAGATGCCATCCTCGGCATTCCAGCTCCATCGGGATTTGGAGAGTTCATCAAGCCGGTTGTTGATATCCGCCACCTTGCGCTCACACTCTTCCTTCTTGTCCTTGGCGTGAATCTCCGATTCTGTATAGCCCCTCATCGTTGCTTTCAGATCATCAACCAGACTCTGCGCCTTCGTTGCTGCGATATTGGCAGTAATCACATCGCTCTGATGTTTGGTAGCCTGCTCGGTAGCGAGATTCATGGCACTCTGCTCCATGTTACGCTTGCGCTTCTCGGCAAAGTCTATCTTCTTGCGGATGGCATCAAGGCGCACCTTGTCGGCTCCGCCAGTGCGAATCTCCTGAATTTTGTTGGCGAGTTCTACAAGTTTCTCGTTGAGCTGAGCCTTCTCGGTAGCCAAGGCTTCCCAATCCTGCGCTTTGGGCAGTGACTTATTCAACTCTTCAAGGCGGATAGGCACGGAATCAAGCTGGTCCTGCACCTCATTGCGAGAGTACTTGAGGTGATGAACGTACTTGTCGATGTCCTGCTTCCTGAGGGCTTCGACCACGAAATCAAACTTCTCGTCGCCCTGTGTAATATCATCGGTGCTGATATTGCCGACGAGTGCCTGCAACTTGTTGCGCTGCTCCTGCCAAGAAAGGCAAACGAAATGTCTGGATGAAGAACAGAGACGGAAAGCGTCATAGGGGCAGATAGAATCCACAACGTTGCAGTAATCGTTTGCGGTGCAAATATCGCCATTCACGAAGTACTTATATGTATTTGTACACTTGTCAACATCCCATGAATCTGTCAGCTTGCGCTTCAAGATAATTACTTGATTCGAGGCTCCTTCTTCGCCAATACAGTGGACTCTAACCGTAAGCTCCACCTCATGAGGAATCTCACGGATGATGTTGTGGTCTTTGTCGAACGTCTTGATGTCGAGCGAATTGCCGTTGATGTCCTTGCCGAAGAGGGTGTAGAAAATGGCATTTGCGATGGTACTCTTACCCAATCCGTTCTTTCCCTTGATGATGGTGAGTTCATCACCAAACTCGTACTCAGCATTGCGAATGCCGCAAAAATTGAGAAGTCTAAGCTTCTTGAACTGAATCTGTTTCATCTGTATTCTCGTTATTTTGTTCTTGTTTGTCTTTACCTCTTAACTCCTTATCGTAAGCTTCGAATGCGCAAGCGGCTGCATAGGTGAATGCATTGCTGTTGCGCATAGCTTGAAGAAGAAGCTGCTGTAAATCTCCATCTGAGGCGTGGAGAAAGGAGAAGCCCTGCTTGGTGCTGGCATCACCCATAAGGATGATGCAGCGGAAATGCTTGCCGTGCTCTCCAGCCTTGTCAACCTCCTCAGTAACCTTTCTGATTTGGTTGAAGTAATTTTGTCTGATATTCTTTCTGCTCATGATTTCCTTTCTTGATTTCCTTTCTAAAAACCTGCCCACGCCCGGTTGCTACCCGAGAAATGGGCAGGAAAACACATTGTATGAAAACAATCAACGAACTAACTATCTGTTGAACCTAATCCTTTTCTTGTACCGGTTACCTTGCCAGGTTCCAAGTTGACATCTGGAACGTAGGTGAAGGCACCCTGGCAAATGCGCCAGCTATAAGGGAGAACGAACTTGAAACCGAGGAGTCGCAAAATGCGATTCTTCCATTTCCACCTGCCCGACTTCACGATTACGTGGACTTCTTCGCCATATCCGCAATCTATCAAGCCTAGAATCACATCAAGATTCTCTCTTACCTTGCCCAAGCGACCGCCCTTCATCCAAGAAGGGAAGTACACATCCAGCTGCATGCCTTTGCCCGACATACCGCTGCGTGGCTGGATCAGCATCTTCACATTGGTCGGAAGCTGAATCTTGAACCCGAGCGGAACGTAATAGCGAGCGTAAGGAGCTACCTCCATATCCTTTGCTACATGAAGGTCGTAAGCGGCATCCGTCTCATACGCCTTTTTTGGAAAACAACCATGCGTCACTAACTCTACTTTAATCTTTGTACCGAATTTACTCATATGCAATCTATTCTGTTAAATGTTTCTCTTCAAGAAGCTTATCCACTTCCTTCTGATAGAAGTCTATCATAGCCTTATACTCAAACAAAGACCAGTTTTTGAATTCCTGCTTTGCCCGAACCTCTATCAAGTCAACTCTCTGTTCGCCAATCTGCTTGATAAGCGCTCGGCGGTACATCTGAATATTACCTTGATTGAAGATGTTGCAAGATATACACTGCGGTCGGCAGTTGTCTTCGCTGAATCGGGTGGACATATATCGTCTTGACATATAATGCCCATTCTGAATATCCTTCCAATAGAAGACCTTGCCGCAACTGATGCAACGGCAATTACCTCTATCGTCTGAGTATTTCAGCCGGATATATTTGGAAAAGACGGCATCAAGCTTATCCCTCAGCTTGCTCTTGCTGAGACCAGCCTTAGCCTTCTTCTTTTCCTGCTCCTTCTTGGGCTTATCCCAAGGAGTCTTCTTTATTGGAGTCCTTTTCAGGGGCTTGTATCTTCTTAATACCATACCTTATTATATATATTATAGTGTATTGTACTTGCCCTCTTCGCGTCCCATATCTGCTGCGAGATTCTTGATACGTGAGTTGAGCATATTAATCTTTCTGATTTTCAGCTCGAAAATCTCCAGCGGACACCACGGATTCCTTTCGAGCTGTTTGTATATATCTTCCACTCGCTCTTGATAGGACCGAGTCGTGAATAATTGAAGCATACGCTATTGTTTTTAAGTTTGAAGATAACCTGCCTATCCTCACGGACTGGCAGGAACCATGACATGATAAAAAACTCAAATTCCGCCCAATATGTTGCCGCTGCAACAGGGGGGGCTTATTATTAATTCTGATTAAATATGAAAAATAAAAAGTTGCAGAAGTGGGACTCGAACCCACGACCAGGTCGCACGGTTGATAAGAATATGTTAAGGGTTTACTCATTATGTTACGTGCCTGCTCTAACCAACTGAGCTATTCTGCAATATAGCGGCATCGTGCGCTACCACGAATTTAAGAGCCATGCTCACCGCTCGGGCTTGCGAAGGATTTTTGCAATACTAACAAGCAATCAGTTATTATTCTACTTTCGTCCTCGCTTACCCTATATAAAGACTTAATATCCTTCAGCTTAATTTTTCCAATAAGTCAATGATCGTATGCCCACCAAAGGGACAATGGGATAGCTTTGCGATTGCCATTTTATAATAACAAAACACAAAAACTTGTGTGGGCTTGGGGCGAGTTGAACGCCCTTGCTAGAAAACCTGCTAAATTGCCGACTGGCGCCTAGGGTCTCCTAGTCTACTACCGAGCAGACTGGCTCAAACCCGATTGGCACTCCTATTCTCACGAACGAGAATGCCTAAGCAAAATTTAATTTAAAATTATGTATATTACTAATATAAAATAGGAATGAAATCCATCCAGATAACCTCCACCCTGCTCACGCAGGATGGGGGCTTAGCTTTAAATCACAACTTTTATCTAAAAGCCGAACGGCTTCCTTTAATCTTCCACAAGTTCGGGGTACTTCTTGACGAGGACACCACCAAACCTATTGCAAGTAACATTTCGAATATCGACTGCTAACTTGCTGTTTGTCTTATATGCTATTGCTGCGTAAACTGCCGCATTGCAGCAGCCGACTGACTTAGCTATTTTGCCGATTTTTGATTTTCTAACCAAAATTTTCGGTTTATATACCACTTTATCCATACTTTTTTATTATCTTTGCACACGTAAAACATTAAATGATAAAGAAACGATGAATCGTTGTCTGAATCACGGATGCAAAGATATACAATTATAGGCAATTAGCCAAGTGTATAGGCATTATTTTATATTTAATTTATCTATTTACACATTTATAAACATATAACTATGGAAGGATTAAGAGACAGAATCAATGTGATAAGAGACCATTACAGACTGTCTAACAGAGGGTTTGCAGAAGCAATAGGTGCAAAACCAGCTGCTACGAACAACTATTTGAATGGTACAAAGGAGCCGTCATTAGAGTTTGTGGATAGGATTCTGTCCACATACATAGACGTGTCGGCAGATTGGCTTCTGCGAGGCAAGGGGACCATGTTCTATGAGGAAGACAAGCCTACCGATGAAGCGCTCTTGAAGGAGCTGGCAGAAGCAAAGGTCAAGCTGCTCGTACAAGAGGGCATCACCAAGGAGCTTCGTGATATACTCCTGGAGAAGAACAACGGAAAGATAGCTGATGAACGCAAGAGTCTTGTAGGCTGATACCTATAGATACGAAAAAAGCAGAGCCTAGTGCCCTGCTTTTTCGTTTTACTAATGCTAGGTCATATCCACCTCACTTTTTGACAAAAAACGCTCCTGCACACCAATCGTTGCTTTCTGCATCAACATGAAGTTTAATACATCTGCCGACAAACTCATTACCTTCATAATACTTACAACGACTGCACTCCTTTGAATTTCTCAAAATTGCACGAAACAAACTGACGTTAGCACTAGGGGCATTTGCCTTATTCCATCTGACTACAGCTTTTTTGTACAGATATCAAAATCTAGGAAGAAACCTACTATCTTCTTTGATTCCATCTTCTGAATCGAAGTAACGTTCATCCGTTCCTCTCTTCATAATATTCAGAATCTTCTTGGCACTTCTAATTTTCATACGCTATACTTCTTTCTAGTATATTCAATATCCTTGTAAGATACTCGCACCTTACTCCAAGTCACCTCATCCAACTCATCGAAATCAGCATCCTCGGGCGTATCTTCTCCTATAACCAAGAAAATACTATCGGGAACATTGGTCATTTCGTTCTCATCATCAAACTCTCGGATAGTAGTATCTAGAAGGTCGTAGAGGTCTTGTGCTTGCCCCTCGAAAAGAATCTTCTTAGTATCACCCTTCCAATTTTTGAGTTTATTTCTAGCATCCTTCAAAGCTTCGTAAGTCTCTTGTGTAATCATAACCTTTTATTTTAACATTCTTGCTTTCAGAATCAACAATCGTTTACGATGCTCAGCCATATCTAGTGCCTTGGAAGCAAGTTTGGAATTTACCATTTGCTGCTCTGTTACCTTTGTAGCATCGGACAAATACTTATCCATTGCCTTTGTTAGTCTGTCCATACACTATTCCTTCTTGATTGAAAAATCAATAATATCGTTCGCCAGCTTAATGGCAAGCTTAGGCTTGAAGAAGCACTTATTCAATTCATCACGCAAGTCTGTTGCCATAGTAGCAATCTTTGGAAGCTTGTTGAGAATGCGAAGTCTCTTGGCTTCAAATTCACCGGTCATACTTGCGTACTTTTCACGCAAATCACGCTCCTTGTCTTGATAAACAGCTTCCAAGTCCTTTTCCTTCTTTTCGTACGTCTTTTTGAGGTCAGCCTTCATTCCGTTGTACTTGCCGTCAAGCTTATTTTTCTCATCAGCATAAGCTCGTCTTTCGCAATCTCTGTCGTAGATACTACGCTTTACCTCATTCTGCATAGCGTTCTCAACCTTCAAGCGGACGTCTTCGAAGTTAACGTAAGACTCAGAAGACTCGATTGTGCGTCTCGTGGTTGGCTTTTCTTCCATATCGAAGCCTGGCTCAAATCTCCCATACCTTGGGCGAGGCACATTTACCTCAACAACCGTCTCCTTACGAAGAATCACCTTTGCACCCTGCTTCAAGGAATCATTCAACTTTTTCAACTCCTTAACCTGCTCTTCCAACTCTGAGTTACGCTTGCGTATTGCATCGTACTCACTCAAATCTACGTTTACTATTGCCATAACACTATTATTTTAATTGTTCACACGCTTTCTTTTCCCACTCGGCAAAGGAAAGAATATCCTTTCCCTTGCCAAACACTCTCATGTGTCGCTTGTAGTTATTGTATGCCGCAAGCTTGACTTCTTCCATTTCAGTCATGCGCTAGCCCTCCTTCTTAACATTATCAACATTAGGACCTCTTCTATACAACTCTTCGCGCATAGTTTGAGAGTCGGTATAGTTGATGCTCTCGTTCACAAACTGCTCCATGCCGCTGAATGATTTGCCCGAAGTAGGGTCCGTGATGGTGAACTTGTTTAGCTCATCTTTCATGTCCACAAGGGATAATATAATCTCATCATAAGTCTGCTTTTGGATTTTACCCTCCATGCACAAGACTTTTACGATGGTAACAATCTTGTCTATCTGTTTAAATACCTTTTCCATAATCTTGTTTGTTATTTGTTTTAAAATTTGGACTCGAATCTTTTCTTCCAGGCATCAAGCGTGGTTGGAAATTCCGGCTTTATCTTGTGATAATGTCTGTAACGAGGAATTTTCCAATACACGTTGATGTAGCTCCGGCAGGGCTTGCCAGTTTCAACGCAACTGAAGCTACATAGCTTCTCACGCTTCTTGCCATACATACAGATATACACCCAGCAGGATTCATGACAAACACCTTTCTTGCGAATTTCACTTCTTCCAACCATAAGCCTATATTTAAAAGCCCTCTCCGAAGAGAGGGCAATTAGCTTACTTCACCATCATCATCTGAGGAACATTGCCATATACTGGCAACTTGCCATCCCACTTCTCAATCCACATCTTCTGCAAGATAGCAGGAGTAAGAGAAGCAGTCTTCAACTCATTCGCTTCACGCTCAGCCTTTGCCTGCACAAGCATCTTCTCTGCTTCTGCTTTCTTTACGGCTACCTCATTGAGAGCACGCTGCGCTTCCTGAATGGCTTTATTCTTCTGATTGACAGCTTCAACAATCGAGCTTGGATATTTCAAACCAGAAGTAAGCTGCTCTAGGTGGAAATGTTCCTTGGCGAGAGCCTTGCTAAGTTGGGCTTCAATGGCTTTCTCTACCAAATCACGATTGCTCACGATTTGGTCAGTTGTGTATTTGTTCAGCTGAATGCGGAAAGCATCCTTCACGTAGTTGAACAAAGTACCATTCACAATATCGTCCAGCCCCTTGCGGTACTTCTTGAATACTCTTGGAGCATTGCCGTCAACCATCTTCAGTGATACGGTAGGATCCACGGTGAACTCCGAGCCATCCTTGGCGTTGATGGTGAATGCAGGATAGTCGATAGTCTGAACATAGGTAGGGTACTCGTACACCTCCTCGGTGAAAGGATTGTACCATACACGCCCCGTAACGAGACTCACATCATCTACTCCCTTGTCGGAACCATAGAGGTTCACCAAGATACCCTCAGAGCCTGCATCTACACGCTCACTACAAGAGGTAGTCGAAAACAACACTGCACCGAGCAGCATAAACACACACAAATGATTAATCTTTCTTTTCATTGTCTTTCTTATTTTTGAATGTTAAACAATTTGTCGCAACTGAAATCAATATCCAAAGGTTAATTCCGAGAATGCCCATAATGTTCACTATCGTATTAGCCTTGTTAACTGCTTCAAAGCAAGCATCTATCACAAGAAACGTCATGAGCACCCAACTCACAAACGCTACAACCTTCCACTTGATTTTCTTCATAAGCCTATAATTTATCTTTTATCTCTCTCTCAGCTGCGATATGGTAACGCAAAGAGAGATTATTATGAATAACTTGAACATAACCTAGAACAATTTAGCTATACGTCTGAAATCCTCGCCTTCGGGTACCGGACAATCCTTTATCCACTCCATTTCTTTCACCTTCCATAGTGAAAGGTCTATGTCCTTAGGCAGAAGAGCCTTCATGTCTGCGAAGAGGTTGAGACGAAGTGAACAGTCGGGATTGAAACCTCTGTCCTGCCATCTATTTCTCTTGTGCCTAAGCATCACATCGTTCATTTCAACGAACTTTACCACATCGGGCTTGCTGTGGAGCGTGAGACAGATTCCGTCGAAGTCATAGCTGCGATTGCGGAGTGTTCTGTAATCAACCCATGCCGTATAGAGGAAAAGTCTAGGTGCAGGGATTCCGAGCGTATGGAATACGTTTCTGATTCCGTGAGCAAGCCACATTGTCTTTCCGTTGCAATCCGGCAGAAGCGGTTCTCCACCAGTGATACTAATCTCATCGTAGTCGAATCTGTCAACAACCGGAATCTTCTCAATATCGAACTGGTTGTTGCAGCACATTGGGCACTTGTTGTGACACTTTGCAGTCACCAGCAATCTAAGTTTCTTGTTCATAATCTATAATTTTAGTTCAATGTTCATTATAGGGTACACTCCAGTCTTTTCCGCACTCCACTAGGAAGCGAGGATTGACCGACTTGAAATTTGGTTTTATATAATTATATATTTACCTACCTAAATGGTACCAAATATCAAAAGTCTTACCTAGATACAGAAAAGCCATTCCGCAAGCCTTCTTCATCCCAGTGTAAACCTTTTGGTCGTGCGTTGCCTGTTGAGACTGGTTGCTCAGAGCAGGGCTAGAGGGATATATCGTTCTAAGTTAGGGTCGTTTTATATATCGGCAGGTAAACCGAAGAGGACGATACTGATGAAACCTCGTATGTCTTGCCAAAAAAACTCGGGGAAAATAAAAATCCCCAAGTCGTGTGACGCCGACCTAGGGATTTCGTGATTTATATATTGAACCTATTGAATCAGGTCTATATATCGAAGTTCTTGTATCAATCGTCACATTGACGAGTGCAAAAGTACACAATCATAGATAAACATCCAAGTTTTTATACACTCTTTAACTGAGAAGGAATACAAAAAGCTTGTATCTTGTTGGTTTTTAACTACTTACATAACTTTTCTTATTTTTAAAACGTATAAATATCAAAGAAAACTACCTAAAAATTTGTGTTATAAAAAAGTTATCATTATCTTTGCATTAGGAAAGTAAGTAGCTGATTGTTAGGCTGTAAGATAAAATGTATTGTGACCCCATGCGAGTCACAGTCTCAGAAAAGGACTTTCCAATAAGGGAAGTCCTTTTTTCGTATATGGTTCGGGGAGGTGGATTCTTTTAACTCTCATTAACTAAAAACAGATGCAAGATTCTTGCTGTTCTGCGTTTTATATAATGGAATGTAGGGCAAAAATGCCCTCGGATACCAAAAGGTGCCGGAAAGATTCCCACATAGAAACAAAAAATTAGAATAAAATAAAATTTCATAAGACAAAAATAACAAAAGACAAAAATAAAATTTCATAAGACAATGAAGAAAATTACATTATTCTCAATCCTGGCTGTACTCTTTGCAGCTATGTCATTCACCTCTTGTAATACTGACGGTGACAGCGGTATGAACTTCCTGACCCTTGAGCAGCAGAAGAGCTTCCAGCAAGCTATGTCATTGGGTTCATACAACAACATGACCATTCTCTACGAAAAGAAGAATGATGCCAACGTAAAAAATCAGGTTGACTCTGTTGCATCATCTTGCAGCATCAGCATGTACGGCGACAGCACCATGACAATGACCAACTTCCCTGTGGCTGCACTCGCAGAGCACATCAATAACAAGGATTTGGCTGCCGCCATCGCCAAGGTGACTCCAAGAACCATCAAGTGCAAGTATAATGTAATGCCAAACAGTACTTCTGAAGTAGCTTACTTCATTGCTTGCCCTAATGCTGTCGAGTTGAATCTGGCTTATGGCACAGACAACAAGAGTCACAAGGTAGTGCTTGTTTTCATCCCTAGCCAGATGTATTACGGCTACTGCACACTCAAGGAGCCAAGACAGCTGGGCTTCCAGTTCGCACTCTATCAGATCTGGGTGGATGGCAACCAGACCAACTTCATCCAGAACTCAACCAACTCTGCTAACACCACAGTAGGTTTCCTCTTCCGCAACGCATGGAAGAAGTAAGAAGAGAGGGCTAGAGAATTCAAATTCAAGAAATTAAGTTAATACTCTTTTAAATACAAACAACTTACAAATATATGGTCTGAATTTATCACTCAGCGTGAAAACTACATAAAAGGCGCAATAGCTCTCCTGCTATCGCGCCTTACTTTTTCATTCTAATCTTTCTTCCAGAGCTTGCTCATATCCTCCAAGCTCTTGCCCTTGGTTTCAGGTACCAGCTTCCATACGAAGAAAGCTGCAACGATACAGATGGCACCATACAGACCATAGGTAAACCAATGACCGAAATCATCACCAGGAGTCAGGTGCATATTAAACATCGGTACGAAGGTAGAGCTGACGATGAAGTTGAATATCCACTGGAAAGCTACGGCAATCGCCACAGCCGCACCACGGATGGTATTCGGGAAAAGCTCGGCGATAAGCACCCAGGCAATAGGTCCCCAGGAGAACATAAAGCTGGCACTATATACCATGATACTCAGCATGGTAACCGTACTCAAGGCTTCATTTCCAAAGGTCAAGGCTACGCCCAAGGCTCCTGCTGCCATACCGATGGAACCAAAGATAAGCAATGGCTTGCGACCCAGCTTTTCTACCGTAAAGACGGCTACCAGCGTAAACGAGATATTCACAACACCCATGATGACGGTCTGAACCATCGGATTACCCATTCCCATATCCTGGAAGATACGAGGCGCATAATAGAGCACCGCATTGATACCCACAGCCTGCTGGAATACAGAAAGCATCACGCCCACAAAGATACACATAAAGCCATAGGAGAAGAGCTTCTCGGTCTTCACGGTCACCGTATTCTTGATATCGTGGATAATCTCGCGTGCCTTCTCAGAACCATTGATCTTGGCAAGCACGCCGTATGCCTTCTCGTCCTGTCCGATCATCACGAGATAACGAGGAGTCTCAGGTACGAAGCAGATCAGGAAGGTGAATAGTCCTGCCGGAACCATCTCGCTACCAAACATATATCTCCAACCCGTCTCGATGGTCCACTGCGCATCCACCATATTGGCGATGGCACCCGCAGCATCGTAGATAGGATTGGCATGGGAACCCATGATGATGAAATTGACGAAGTAAACCACCAGCTGACCGAAGATGATGGCAAACTGATTGCAGCTCACCAGCATACCGCGCATATTGCTCGGAGCGATTTCGCCGATATACATCGGACAGATGGCTGAAGCCATACCTACACCGATACCACCCAGCACACGATAGAAGTTGAATACCACCAGCAACGTCCAGTCGGCACGTCCCTGAGGCAGGAGATAAGATTCCGGTTCCATGGATCCCCAGGCTGAGAGGAAGAAGCAGACACCCGCAAAGATGAGCGAGCGCTTGCGACCCAGTCTGCTGGCGAAAAGACCAGAAAGCGAACTACCGATGATACAGCCGATCAGCGCACTGGAAGAAGTGAATCCGTGCATCACATCGGTGTATTCGAAATCACCGGCACCCTTGAAGAATGCCTGCAAACCCTTCTCGGCACCTGATATCACTGCGGTATCGTAACCGAAAAGCAAGCCACCCAATACGGCGACCATCACAATCGAGAAAAGATAGACCTTAGAGCCCGTTTGTTGTTGTTCCATTTTACTATAGGTTATTTGTTTATTTTTATATTTTTATCTGTTTATTTTAAAATAATACGCATATTCTGCGCTTTTCCCCTATTTTTTTTGTAAATTTGCAACCAAAATAAGAGAACATAGATATTACGTAATATGAACATCGCAGAATTCTTACATCAGAAGGGCGACAAAAGAGGCTTCTCTTTCGAGGTTTTGCCACCTCTCAAGGGTAATGGCACTGCGGCTCTCTTCCGCACCATCGACAGCCTCAAGGACTTCGACCCACGGTTTATCAACATTACCACACACCACAGCGAGTATGTTTACAAGGAACTGGAAAACGGTCTCCTCACTCGTCAGCGTGTGCGTCGCCGCCCTGGCACCGTTGCCATCGCAGGCGCAATCCAGAATAAGTACGACATCCCTGTCATCCCTCACGTCATCTGTAGCGGTGCCACGAAGGAAGACATCGAATACGAATTGCTCGATCTCCAGTTTCTGGGCATCAGCAATATCCTTGTGCTGAGAGGCGACAAGGCGAAGGAAGACCGACAGTTTACTCCAACAGAAAACGGTCATACCAACGCCACCGACCTGCTGAAGCAAGTAAACCAGTTCAACGACGGTTTCTTCTTCGACGGCACCCCGATCAAGCATCCGGGTGAGAAATTCTGCTGTGGCGTAGCCTGCTATCCGGAGAAGCACGAAGAGGCTCCCAATCTGGAGATGGACATGCAGCATCTCCTGGAGAAGCAGCAGTTGGGCGCTGACTATGCCATCACCCAGCTCTTCTACGACAACGAGAAATTCTATGCTTTCATAGAGAAGGCTCGCCAGATGGGCATCACCATCCCTATCGTTCCGGCGCTGAAGCCATTCGCCAAGCTGAGTCAGCTCACCATGGTACCAAAGACCTTCCATTGCGACATCCCGGAAGCTCTGGCGCAGGAGGTTTTGAAGTGCAAGAGCGATGAAGATGCCAAGGCACTCGGTATCGAGTGGACGACTGCCCAGGTGAAAGATCTCTTCGATCACGGATACAATCATATCCATTTCTTCACCGTTTCGGCAGTGGATAGCGTGAAACAAATAGCTAAAATTTTATTTTAAAGTTCAAAGTTCAATGTTAAATAGTGAAGTGATAGGTCAGCAAGATATATGGAACCGTCTGATGGAGATGGTTCAGGAGAATCGTGTGCCTCATGCACTGATGTTCTGCGGTCCACAAGGTTGTGGAAAACTGGCAGTGGCGCTGGCTTTTGCCAGCTATCTGCTGGGCGATTCCCCGATGCTGAGAAAATGGGAGCATCCCGACCTGCACTTCACCTTCCCTACCATCAAGACATCCGAGATGAGCGGCGACCATACGCCCGTAAGTCTCGACTTTATGAAAGAATGGCGTGAGATGCTCCTCCAGGAAGGTCCGTATGTGCTGATCAGCGACTGGATGCAGCGCATGGGCAAGACTGATGCCGACTTCAACAAGCAGGCAATCATCACCGCCGATGAGACCGACAATCTTTCGAGAGAACTGAGCATGATGTCGAGTCAGGGCGGATACAAGATCAGTCTGATATGGTTGCCGGAGCGTATGAACCTCACGAGTGCCAACAAGATATTGAAACTGCTGGAAGAGCCGCCTCATCAGACACTCTTCCTCCTGGTTAGCGAACAGCCGGAACTCCTGCTCGAAACCATCAGAAGCCGTGCACAGCGTATCGACCTGAAGAAGATTGAAACTTCCGAGGTGGAGAAAGCGCTCATAGAACGAAGAGCGCTGGATGCAGAATCTGCCCACCGCATCGCCCGAATCGCCAACGGCAACTGGAACCATGCATTGGAGGAGCTGGACTCTGGCAATGAAAACCGCCAGCATCTGGATATGTTCATCATGCTGATGCGCCTCTCCTATATGCGCAACATCCACGATTTGAAGAAGTGGAGCGAGGTGGTTGCCACCTTCGGCAGAGAGAAGCAGAAGCGAATGCTTGATTACTTCATGCACATGCTACGCGAGAGTTTCATGTATAATTTCCGTCAGCCGGAACTCAGTTATATGACACAGGAGGAGGAGAATTTCGCCAGGAACTTCGCCCGATTCATCAACGAGGCGAATATCATCGACATCTCCAATCTCTTCGAGGAAAGCAAGCGATTCATCGCCCAGAATGCCAACCCGAAAATCGTGTTCTTCGACCTGGCGCTGAAGAATATCGTTCTGCTCATCAGAAAATAAAGGAAATACATCCCCCGAAAGGGCAATATATATTAATCAATAAATAATAAAATAGAATACATCGTGGATTATAAAAATATGAAATTCAAAATGTGGAATGGCTGCGATAGAGGTCTATGCTGCAAGGCTGTGGGACGACAGGACCGACAGCTCAACACATACGACTGGCTAGCCGATGTGCCAGGAAACGCTGAGAGCACCGACCTGGTGGAAGTGCAATTTAAAAATACCAGAAAGGGATATTATCACAATGTTAACAACCTCGACCTCAAGAAGGGCGACATCGTGGCTGTAGAGGCTAACCCGGGTCACGACGTGGGTGTAGTAACATTAACCGGCCGACTGGTAAAACTGCAGATCAAGAAGGCAAACCTCAAGTCGCAGGATGACATCAAGCGCATCTACCGACTTGCCAAGCAGGTGGACCTCGACAAGGCAAAGGAAGCCAAGAGCCGCGAACACGACACCATGATCCAGAGCCGTCAGATAGCCAAGGACCTGGGCCTGAAGATGAAAATCGGCGACGTGGAGTATCAGGGCGATGGCAACAAGGCCATCTTCTACTATATCGCTGATGAGCGTGTAGATTTCCGCCAGCTCATCAAGGTACTTGCCGATACCTTCCATGTCCGTATCGAGATGAAGCAGATTGGTGCACGTCAGGAGGCTGGCCGTATCGGCGGTACCGGTCCTTGCGGCAGAGAGCTCTGCTGCGCTACCTGGATGAAGAACTTCGTAAGTGTGAGCACCAATGCTGCACGCTACCAGGACATCTCGCTCAACCCTCAGAAGTTGGCTGGCATGTGCGCCAAACTGAAGTGCTGCCTCAACTACGAGGTAGATAACTATGTAGAGGCAAGCCGAAAGATGCCACCTAAGGATGCCGTGCTTCAGACTGCCGACGGCGAGTTCCATCAGTTCAAGGTAGATATCCTTGCCGGACTCATCACCTACTCTTCTGACAAGAACATAGCTTCCAACCTGGAGACCATCACAGCAGAACGTGCCAAGGAAATCATCGAGATGAATAAACAGGGCGAGAAACCGCTCAGCCTGATGGAGAATGGCAAGGTGAAGGAAACTTCCAAGAGCATCGACCTGCTCAATGAGTCTGATCTCAGCCGATTCGACAAGGCGAAGAAAAAGAAGAAGAACAAGAACCGTAATGCGAACCGCCCGGAAAAGGGAGATAACCGCCAGCCAAACGGCAACCGTTCAGAGAAGGGAGATAACCGTCAGCCAAACGGCAATAACCGCAATAGGGATAATAGAAACAAGGGACCTCGCCAGCAGGGAAACAGACCTCAACAGGGCAATAACAATAAGCCTCAGCAAGGCAATAATAACAAGCCTCAGCAGGGCGAGAATAACAAGCCGCAGCAGGGCGAGAATAACAAGCCACAGGAGGACAAGAAGTAAAAATGAAAAGACTGATTCATTTCGTTTTCATACTGGTGGCAACCATAGCCTTCAGCGCTTGCAATCATGCCAAGGTATATGATGAATATGCCCACACGCCGATTGCAGGATGGGAGAAGAACGATACCCTATCGTTCGAAATCCCTCCGATGGCTGCCACCGGCTATTACCGGCAGAGCCTGGGTCTGAGAACCACGGGTGCCTATCCGTTTACGGCATTGACACTCATCGTGAACCAGACCATCTACCCTGCCAACAAGGGCAAGCGTATCGAGAAGACTGATACCCTACTCTGCCAGCTCATCAACCAGCATGGCGAGAACAAGGGACAGGGCATCAGCTACTATCAGTACAACTTCCCTATCAATATCTATAAGATAAACAGAGGCGATTCCATCCATATCGCCATCCGCCATGATATGAAGCGAGAAATTCTTCCGGGTGTAAGCGACATCGGAGTGAAAATAACGAAAAATGACCAATGAGACGTATCTCACTGGTCATTTTTTTATGCTGTAAAATCTGCTTTCAATATGGAATATCCTGCTTCTTATGCTACCAGATCTAGCTTCTTACCAGGTTTCTTCCGGCATCAATACGCAGGAAGATGAAAAGCAGGATGGTAAAGCCCCAGAGCGAACTACCTCCATAACTGAAGAATGGAAGCGGAATACCGATTACCGGCGTCAGTCCCAGCACCATTCCCACATTAATAAATAGGTGGAACAGGAATACCGAAAGCACACAATAGCCGTATATTCGTCCGAACTTGAAAGGTTGTCGCTCCGCCAGATGTATCAATCTCAATATCAACATCAGGAAGAGCAGCAATACGCCTGCCGACCCCAGGAATCCTTCCTCCTCTCCTACCGTACAGAAGATGAAGTCGGTATCCTGCTCAGGCACGAACTTCAGCTTGGTCTGGGTTCCGTTCAGGAATCCCTTTCCCTGCAAGCCACCCGAACCGATGGCTATCTCACTCTGATGCACATTATATCCGGCACCCGCCAGGTCTTCGTCCAATCCCAACAACACATTGATACGCACTCGCTGGTGAGGTTCCATCACGTTGTTCAGCACGTAATCGGCACTGTAGAAGAAGGCAATACTTCCCATTGCGAATATCGAAATCAGGAAATAGTTGCGGAAGCGGGTCCTCAGACCGTGATACACCAGGAATCCAATCATCACCGCACAGAGCAGCAGCTGCACCCATACGATGTCAAACGGAATGATGTAGGTGGAGAAGAGTGCAAAGATAAGCGTGATGCCCACCGAGTAGCACAGGATGATGAGAGCATGCTTCCTGTTGCCCGTATAGCTGTTCACCAGTCCTGCCGTGAAGATCTGCACCAGCAGCAGCACCGTGAACTTTCCCACCGAGGTGTAGGTATCCCACATCGTCACGTTCTCGTACTTGATACCCACCACAAAGTAAACCACCATCGAGACTCCGGTAAAGAGGATGGCACCCGGCATTCCCTCGCGGTAAAGCATCAGGAAGAAGGCGGAATATACCAATGCCGAACCCGTCTCGCGCTGTCCCACGATACATATCATAGGCAAAATGATGATGCCCATAGCCGCCATGAAATGCTTCATCTTATGGATATTGAATCCATAGCTGCACATAAACTTCGCCACAGCCAGCGCCGTAGCAAACTTACCGAACTCGGCAGGCTGCAGTCGCAGCGGTCCCAGCACCAGCCAGGAGTGCGAACCCTTGATGCTATGCGGATTGAATATCGTGGCAAAAAGCAGCAATATCAGCACGGCATAGATCACGTAGGCGAAAGTATCGAAAAAACGGTCGTCCATCATCAGGATGACGAAGCCCAGCGCGATGGAGGTACCTATCCATATAATCTGCATACCCGAACGGGCACCCAGACTGAAGATATCGTTGTCGCCATAGGTATAGCTGGCACCGCAGACACTGATCCAGCCGAAGCAGAGCAATGCCAGATAGATGCCGATGGTCCACCAGTCGAGCGAACGGAGAATACCAGCTGGTTGTTTATTATCTGATTGAGCCATTGTCTTTATTATTCAATGAATTGAAACTGCAGTCTCAGGATAGAAACTGCAGTTTTGATTTGAAACTTCAGTATATTATCTGCTACTAGAGCCGTAGGCAATTCTTCGTGCCTGCATCTGTGCCGCCTGACTTTCAGAAGCAGGAGAAAGCTTGCCTTTCAGATACTGCTCCATCATCAAACCTCCGATAGGCACACCGTAGTCGGCACCCCATCCACCATTCTCCACATACACGGCGATGGCGATTCTCGGATTGTTCATCGGAGCAAAGCCCATGAATACAGAGTGGTCGTGACCACGGTTCTGAGCCGTACCGGTCTTGCCGCAAGCCTCGAAGTCGTAACGGGAGAGCATCTTACAGGTACCCTTCAGTGCCGAACTTCTCATACCAGCCACCACATAGTCATAGGCTCGCTTCGAAGCCTTGGTGTAATGACGGCGGGTATAAAGCGTATCGAGCGGTTCGCCCTGCACCTTACGCACTACGTGAGGCACATAGTAATAGCCTCGGTTGGCGATGGTGGCACCCAGATTGGCAATCTGCAGAGGAGTGAGGTTCACCTCACCCTGTCCGATAGAGATACTGATGACGGTCAATCCGTTCCAGGAGCCCTTGTAGGCCTTGTCATAGAACTGTGCATTAGGAATCAGACCTCTCTTCTCACCCGGCAAATCGATACCCAGCTTATAGCCGAATCCCATACTCACCATATAGTCTTTCCATACGGTCATCGCATTCTGCACCGAGCCATACTTTTTCTTGTTGCCTATCATATAATAAAGTCCCCAGCAGAAGTAACCGTTACAGGAAGTACTGATGGCATCCACCAGCGCAATAGGCGACGGGTGACCATGACATCCCACATGCAGACCTCTGTAAGAGAAGCCGTGATTACATGGAAAGGCTGTGCCCGGAGTGATGATTCCCTCGGTAAGATAGGTCAGCGCCTGGGAGGTCTTGAAGGTAGAACCCGGAGGATACTGTCCCATGATACTACGGTTCAGGAGCGGTTTCCAAGGGTTCTGCGAGAGCCACTTGTGCATCTTTCCTCTATTCTTACCCACCAGTCGGCGCGGATCATAGGTAGGAGAAGAAACCATCGCCAGCACCGACCCGTCTCTTGGGTCGATGGCAACGATACTTCCTATCTTGCCCTGCAGCAGTCTTTCGCCCAGCGCCTGGAGGTTGACATCGATACCCAGCGTCAGGTCCTTACCGGCAACAGGTCGCTGGTCGAGCTTTCCATTCTGGTAGCTTCCCTGTATTCTTCCCCGGGCATCGCGAAGCATAATCTTCACGCCCTTGGTACCTCGGAGCTCCTTCTCGTAATGCTTCTCCAGTCCCAGCTTACCGATATAGTCACCCGGCTGATAGTAGTCATCTTCCTCTATATCGCTTGGCGAAACCTCACCCACATCTCCCAGTACATGGGCAGCGTATGGATAGACATATTCTCTCACGCTTCGCTTCTGCACATAGAAACCGGGGAACCGGAACATCTTCTCCTGGAAGACGCTGAAGTCCTTGTCAGAAAGCTGACTCATGAAGAGCTGCTGGGTATATCGCGAGTAACCGGGATTCTTGTTTCTGTCCTTGATGGTCTCCATTCGCTTCTCGAAAGCCTCCTTGGTAATGCCCAGGGAGTTGCAGAAGTCCATCGTATCCAGACGTCCCTCCTGCTCCTTCATCACCACCATGATATCATAGGAAGGCGAATTATACACCATCAGCTTGCCGTTTCTGTCGTAGATAGCGCCACGCGAAGGAAACTCTATCTGCTTCAGGAAGGCATTGGAATCGGCATTCTTCTTATAATCCTCACTCATAATCTGAAGCGTAAAGAGACGAATGGCGTATATGACTACAATTGCTATAGCCACACCACCAATCACATACTTACGCTTATCAAGATTGTAATCCACCATATTATATATATAGCTGAAATTTTTTGTTTGATCTTTTACTGTTCTCTGTCTTGCAGCAAGGTTCTATCCCTTGCGGAAGCTCTCCAATGCCATGATGAGCAGCATCGTGATGGCTGTACCGCCACCGATGCGGAGGAGCCACTCCATCCAATTGAAGAAATTGAAGGTCTCCAAAGTAAAGAATACCAGATTATAAACGAGTACGATAACCAACGTGTAGAGAACATACGAACCGACACCGATGGTGCGCATGGACGGCTCCAGGTCGTCGGCACTGTCTCTTGGCACGAAGAGTTCGAAAAGATAAGGCTGAAGCAGTCCGATGAAGGTCATCGAAGCTGCAGCTACTCCCGGCGTATTGGCAAACACGTCGATACAAAGTCCCATCATGAAGCTCCACAGCATCACCGACCAGCGTGGGTGGTTTCTGCGGAAATGGAGCACCATGAGAATATACAGCAAGGGGGTGGCGCAGTTGAACAAGTGGATATGGTTGAATACCAATCCCTGCACCAGCACAAGCACCACGAAGATGCCGAGTCGTTTTATCAAATCTATACTCATTGCTACTTATATATCTCCTCTTACTATGATCTTTTAATTTTTACCTTTGGCATTGCCGTCGGGCATGATACTATCCTGTGCAGCACGCATAATCTGAAGGCGTTCCTTCATCACGGCATCATCGATGACGCAGACATCACGCAGACGGGCAAAGTCGGTAGAAAGTCTCAACTGTACTCTATACGACAATCCATCAGCAGAATTAAACACGTGCAGAATCTTGCCTACTCTTACTCCCGGAGGGAACACAGCCGAATAGCCACTCGTTACTACGTAGTCGCCCAGCTTGAAGTGGGCATGGCGTGGCACCTCTTCCAGATATGCCAGTTCCGAAACGCCACCCTTCCATCGCAGATAGCCGAAATAGCCTCTGCCCTGGATGGTACAACTGATATTCGACTTCACGTTGAGCACTGGTATCACGATGCTGTAATGCTGAGCTACGAGATACACGATGCCCACCACTCCGGTACCGCTTATCACACCCATATCCTTATGGATGCCGTCAGCGCTACCCTTGTCGATGGTAATCAGGTTGTCTGGCTTGTCCAGGCTGTTGGCCACCACCTTGGCAGGGATGAGTCGGTAATTCTGAAGCAGCGCAAACTGGTCGCGGTGATAGATGGCACTATCCTTGGTTACCCCATAGAGGCTGTCGCTCAGCTGCTGCACCTGCTGCTCCAGATAGGCATTCCGCTGGGTAAGCTCCTGGTTCACCTTGGTCAGGGAGAAGAAAGTCTCCACGTTGGCATCCCATTCATAGATCTTGCCCGTCACGGCATTGGCTGTAGAAAACCACGCACTGCCCTGGTAGCTGTTATACTGGAACAGAAGCACCATGCTCACCACCTCCAGAATCACGAAGACAAACCAATGGTTGTATTTCTGCAAAAACTCTAAAAGGTTGTGCATACTTTAAAAAATGAATCTGTATATGATTAAAATTCCGCAAATGGGCACAAGTGGTCCAGATGCGGAATTTAAATATCTTGAAATTATCTCATCAGGAATGAGAAACGATCCACATTCTTCAATGCGATACCGGCACCCTTAGCCACACTGTGCAATGGATCCTCGGCGATATGGAATGGGATGTTGATCTTGTCCTGAAGTCGCTTGTCGAGACCGCGGAGCAGAGCACCACCACCTGAAAGCCAGATACCGTTCTTCACGATGTCGGCATAAAGCTCTGGTGGAGTATTCTCGAGAGCAGAGAGTACTGCATTCTCTATCTTGGCTACAGTCTTGTCCAGACAGTGAGCAATCTCCTGATAGCATACAGGCACCTCCATTGGGAGCGCTGTGATACGGTTAGGACCGTGAACGATGAAGTCCTCAGGAGCCTCATCTCCCAGATCTGTCAGGGCAGAACCCACATGAATCTTGATACGCTCAGCCATACGCTCAGAAACCTTCACGTTGTGCTGGCGGCTCATATACTCCTGGATGTCAGCTGTCAGGTCGTCACCGGCTGTACGGATAGAGTTGTTGGATACGATACCACCCAGAGAGATGACTGCAATCTCGGTGCTACCACCACCTATATCAACTATCATGTTACCTTCTGGTGCCTCTACATCGATACCGATACCGATAGCAGCAGCCATAGGTTCAAAAATCAAATATACGTCGCGACCGTCGGCATGCTCGGCAGAGTCGCGTACGGCACGGAGCTCTACCTCAGTAGAACCGGAAGGCACACCAATCACCATACGGAGTGAAGGTGAGAACAGTCGGCTTCCTGTATGAACCATCTTGATAAGTCCACGCATCATCTGCTCGCAGGCAGTAAAGTCGGCGATAACGCCATCACGCAAAGGACGGATTGTACGGATGTTGTCATGAGTCTTCTCGTACATCATCTTTGCCTTCTCGCCTACAGCAATCATTTTGTCGGTGCGGCGGTCGAGGGCAACAACAGAAGGTTCGTCCACTACAATCTTATCATCACTGATAATGATGGTATTGGCGGTACCCAAGTCCATTGCGATTTCCTGAATAAATGAAAAAAATCCCATTTGCTAATGTAAATCTAATATTTTAAGCTTAAAATCTTTCCTTTGTAGTCATCTTCCCGCCCTCGCTTTCAAGAGCGGGAAGAGTTGCGAGATGAATAGGTTTACCTCTTATTACTTGGCAAACCAAGCGTGGATAGCAGTATCATAGTGAGAACTTACGCCGAATGCACGCTCTGCGAACATCTTGCGGTCCTCAATGTCGGTTTCAGCACCCTTCTTCTTCAGGATGTCGAGAAGCACGCTGTACTCAGCCTTGCTAGGAACGATAACCACGTCCTTGAAGTTCTTGGCACCGGCACGGATCAGGGAGATACCGCCGATATCAATCTTCTCGATGATGTCGGCATCGCTGGCGCCGCTGGCTACAGTCTGCTCAAATGGATAGAGATCCACGATAACGAGGTCGATAGAAGGAATCTCATACTCCTTCATCTGCTCCTGGTCGCCCTCATTGTCGCGACGGGCCAAGATACCTCCAAATATTTTTGGATGAAGAGTCTTCACACGACCACCGAGGATTGATGGATATGTGGTGACATCCTCAACTTTTTCACATTCATAACCCAAAGATTCGATAAACTTCTGAGTACCACCTGTGCTCAGGAACTTAACACCCTCTTCATTCAACTTGGCGAGCAACTCGTCCAAGCCATCCTTGTGAAAGACAGACACCAAAGCTGTCTTGATCTTCTTTGTTTCAGCCATTGACTTTATATATTACGAATTTTTATATTCAATATGGTTTCTAAAAACGCTGCAAAGATACAAAGAATATTTGGAATACACAAATATTTAATACCTATTATCACATTATTTAAAGGATATTTGCGATAAATCAAGTAATGGTTCAGCCATTTTGACAGAAGCTTTTCTGCAAATAGGAAAAAAGGAAGGAAAAAACAGACAAAATGTCAGAAAAACGCCCAAAAACACGCAATGGGCACGCTATTCGCATCCACGGATTGCGATGCCGGAAACCAGCAAGGCTGAAGCATCATCCAAGGCTGAAAGTCCGGAAGAACTGAAGCCAGACAACAAGAAGTAGAACAAATAACACTTAGAAAGGAGATTAAGATATGACATTCGACAAATTTACAATCAAGGCGCAGGAAGCGGTGCAGGCCGCTGTGAACATAGCGCAGAGAAATGGTCAGCAGACCATCGAACCGGTGCATCTTCTCAGTGGTATCATCGAGAAAGCACCTGATGTAACCAACTACATCTTCCAGAAGCTGGGCATGAACGGCAATCAGATTGCCATGCTCCTGCAGCAGGAGATGCAGCACCTGCCTCGTGTGCAGGGTGCTGGTCAGCCATACCTCTCGGGCGATACCAACCAGATATTGCTCAATGCCGAGGACATCGCCAAGAAGATGGGAGATGAATTCGTCAGCGTGGAGCCTATCCTCCTCGCTATCCTCAAAGGCAACTCTACCGCTGCCCGAATCCTCAAGGATGCGGGTGCCAACGAGAAGGACCTCACCGCAGCCATCCAGGCTTTGCGACAGGGTCAGAACGTAAAGAGCCAGAGTGCCGACGAGAACTATCAGAGTCTTGAAAAATATGCCAAGAACCTGGTAGAACAGGCTCGCAGCGGCAAGCTCGACCCAGTAATCGGCCGTGATGAAGAGATTCGCCGTGTGCTCCAGATTCTCTCTCGCCGCACCAAGAACAATCCTATCCTTATCGGTGAGCCTGGTACAGGTAAAACCGCTATCGTTGAGGGACTTGCAGAGCGTATCGTCCGTGGCGACGTACCTGAGAACCTGAAGAACAAGCAGCTCTATTCGCTCGATATGGGTGCACTGGTTGCCGGTGCCAAATACAAGGGTGAGTTTGAGGAGCGTCTGAAGAGCGTCATCAAGGAGGTAACCAATGCCAACGGTCAGATTATCCTCTTCATTGATGAGATTCATACCCTGGTAGGTGCTGGCGGTGGCGAGGGTGCCATGGATGCTGCCAACATCCTGAAGCCAGCCTTGGCTCGTGGTGAACTGAGAGCCATCGGTGCCACTACCCTCAACGAGTATCAGAAGTACTTCGAGAAGGATAAGGCGCTGGAACGTCGATTCCAGACTGTGATGGTGAATGAGCCAGACGAGGTAGATGCCATCAGCATTCTTCGTGGTATCAAGGAGCGTTACGAGAACCACCACAAGGTTCGTATTCAGGATGATGCCTGCATTGCAGCTGTCAAGTTATCTGAGAGATATATCTCTGACAGATTCCTCCCGGATAAGGCCATCGACCTGATGGATGAAGCCGCAGCCAAACTCCGTATGGAGCGTGACTCCGTGCCAGAGGAACTGGATGAAATCACTCGTCACTTGAAGCAGTTGGAGATTGAACGTGAAGCAATTAAGCGAGAGAACGACCAGCCTAAGATTCAGCAGCTCGACAAGGAGATTGCAGAGTTGAAGGATAAGGAGCACGACTTCCGTGCAAAGTGGGAAGGCGAAAAGGCTCTTGTTAACAAAATTCAGCAAGACAAGCAGGAGATGGAGAACCTCAAGTTCGAAGCTGAGCGTATGGAGCGTGAAGGCAATTACGAACGTGTAGCCGAGATTCGCTACTCTAAGCTGGTAGCCCTTGAAGAGGATATCAAGAAGATTCAGGAGCAGCTGAAGAGCACCCAGGGCGGAGAAGCCATGATTCGCGAAGAGGTGACTGCCGATGATATTGCAGAGGTAGTAAGCCGCTGGACCGGAATACCAGTGAGCCGAATGATGCAGAGCGAACGTGAGAAACTGCTCCATCTGGAGGAGGAACTCCACAAAAGAGTCATCGGTCAGGACGAGGCAATCACTGCCGTAAGTGATGCCGTACGCCGCAGCCGTGCCGGTTTGCAGGATCCAAAGCGTCCTATCGCCAGCTTCATCTTCCTCGGTACCACCGGTGTAGGTAAGACCGAGCTTGCCAAGGCGCTTGCAGAGTATCTCTTCAACGACGAGTCGATGATGACGCGAATTGATATGAGTGAGTATCAGGAAAAGTTCAGTGTCACCCGTTTGATTGGAGCGCCTCCGGGGTATGTAGGATACGATGAGGGTGGTCAGTTGACCGAGGCTGTTCGCCGCAAGCCATACAGTGTGGTACTCTTCGATGAGATAGAGAAGGCTCACCCAGATGTCTTCAACACCCTGCTTCAGGTATTGGACGATGGCCGATTGACCGACAACAAGGGTCGTGTAGTCAACTTCAAGAACACCATCATCATCATGACTTCCAATGCGAGCCGTGAGATGTTGAAGAAGACCTTCCGTCCGGAGTTCCTGAACCGTATCGACGACATCATCACCTTCCAGCCATTGACCAAGGATCAGATTGCCAAGGTTGTGGAGTTGCAGATGAACAGAGCCAAGAAGATGTTGGAGCCTCAGGGCTTCGATCTCCGCTGGACTCCAGCCGCCATCGGTTATCTTGCCGAGGTAGGTTACGCCCCAGAGTTTGGTGCCCGCCCGGTAAAGCGTGCCATCCAGGATTACGTTCTGAACGATTTGAGCAAGAAGATTCTTGCCGAGGAAGTAAGTCGCGAGAAGCCAATTACCATTGACTACTCAGAGGCAAACGGCATCGAGTTCAAGAATCTCTAAAAGATAGGTTTTTATCATTTCCTATTATATGAGAAAGGTTCCTTCGGGGAGTAACATCCCCGTCGGGACCTTTTTTATGTATGCGTTCCCCAACTTTTTGGGGAATATTTCCACAGATTTTCCTCACATTCCACACCATTCATTTTTGGCACAAAACGCATAAACACCTGATTATCAGCACAAAGACATTTTTCTCATTTTTTTGGCACGCAGATTGTGACTATGATTAGCGGGTTCGACAATGAATCCACAAACAAATAAGTAACATCAATTAGTAACAATTTAAAAAAAGATAAGATTATGAAGAAGTTTATGTTTGCAGCTATCGCAGCTTTGGTTATGGTTTCAGTAAGCAACGTTTTTGCATCAAGCAAAATGGTAAGTAACGCTCAGGTTGCTCCTGTTGATACAGTAGCTCCAGATGCACCTTCCGATTCATTGGCAGTAGATGCTCCTGTTCAGCCACAGGCTGCAGCAGAGGATTCTACCCAGCAGGAGAATACAACAGAGGAGACTCCAGCAACAACAGAAGATTCTACCCAGCAGGAAACTACTGAGCAGAAGGAGACTACAGAACAGCAGACAGCAGATCAGACAGCTACAGAGCAGCAGACTATTGCTGAATAATAAAATAGGAAAAGACAATTCATTTTGCAGGCGTTATACAAGAAAGAATAGATTAGGTTAGTTTTTTTAAAGGTAATAAGACTTATTCAGGTTTCCATAGAATTTACATGATTTTCAAATATAAGATAGAATTTTAGGTTCGGTTTAGTGAAAAGTGAAGTCTGTTGGCAGTGATGCCAGCAGACTTCTTGCGTTTCACGACAGTTTTTATTTCATGAGATTTTATATTGGTAAGGAAAGGTTGTCTATCGAAACCAACAAGAGTTTTCTTTAAAAAGTTGAGAAACTATCCATAAAAGACAAAAAAGTATAAATAGTGAATCATATAAATGGTCAAGTGAAATATTATCATTATCTTTGTAACTAAAATAATAGGTAACAAAACTATGACGCCAGAAGAAAAAGCAAGAGTCAAAATAGACCAATGGTTTGCTGATGCAGGATGGAAGGTTGTCAATCGGGATGAATACGAGCCTACCATCTCAGCCGTAGCTATTCGTGAGGGATTGCTCAAAGGTAATCTTGAAGCAGATTATTTCCTGTTTATCAATGGGAAAGCTGTCGGTGTGCTCGAAGCTAAACGAGAAGAAATTAATATTTCTTCCAATATTGTGAGTGAACAGACTATCACATATGCAAAGAGTGTACCTGACTGTTATCAAGCCTGGCAAAAACCTTTGCCTTTCCTTTTTAAATCAAATGGCAAGGAAATAGAGTTTTTTGATTATAGACATCGTGAAACTTCAGAATGGGAAACTATCAGCCGCATTCTTACTCCTAAGGAAATAGTAAAGATGTTAGGTATAGACGACCCTTTTGCCGGACTTCCTACATTGAATAAGAAAGGTCTGCGAGAATGTCAATATGAGGCAGTCACGGAATTGGAGAAGAGCTTCCGTGTAGGGCAAAATCGTGCATTGATGGTTTTAGCTACTGGTGCCGGCAAAACATATACGGCATGTCTCACGGCCTATCGCATGCTTAGCTATACTCCTATGCGTCGTGTTCTGTTTCTTGTTGACCGCAATAACCTCGGAAAACAGGCAGAAACAGAGTTTGGCACATTCCGCCTTACGGAAACTGGTGATGCCTTCAATACAATCTATGCAGTCAACAGGTTGAAGTCGGCAGAAGTACCAACAGACAGCAATGTGGTTATCTGTACCATACAAAGATTATTCTCACTCTTAAAAGGAGAAGAGATTACGGATACAGATGATGACGATGAAGATACAGCTGATGGTGAAGTAACATTACCAGACAACCCAAACTTACCACACGATTTCTTCGACCTTATCATTATAGATGAGTGTCACCGTTCTATTTATGGCAACTGGCGCAAGGTGCTAGAATACTTTGATACAGCTCGCCTTATTGGTCTTACAGCGACACCAATTCCAGAAACGATGGCATTCTTCAACAACAACCGTGTTGTAAACTATACGCTTGAGCAGTCAGTCATAGATGGTGTCAACGTCGATAGCCGCATCTATCGAATCAGAACAAAGGTAACAGAAGAAGGTGGAGCTATTATGCAAGGTCAGAAAACCAAAGTTGAGACTCGATACACTGGTGAAGTTAAAACCGTAAGCACAAAAGAAACGAAGACTTATACGAAAGAAGAGTTAAATCGAAGCATCATCAACCCTGCCCAGATAAAACTTATTCTTTCCACTTATCGTGATGCTGTCTATACAGAAATGTTCAATGACCCTCAAAGAGAGCCTAACATAGACTATCTGCCAAAGACCCTCATCTTTGCGCTCAACGAGAATCATGCAACAAATATCGTTCAAATTGCTAAAGAAGTTTTTGGACGCACGGATGACCGCTTTGTTCAGAAGATAACCTATTCAGCAGGAGATAGCAATGAACTGATACGCCAGTTTCGTAACGACAAGGACTTTCGCATTGCCGTAACCTGTACTCTTGTGGCAACCGGAACAGATGTAAAGCCTCTGGAAGTCGTGATGTTTATGCGTGATGTGGCTTCAGCTCCCCTCTATACACAGATGAAAGGTCGTGGAGTCCGGACAATAGGTGATGAACAGCTGCGCAACGTGACACCTAATGCTATAAGCAAAGACTGTTTCTTCCTTGTTGATGCAGTAGGAGTAACCGAACATGAGCATATCATACCAGGTCAGTATGAAGGTCCTGAGACAGAGACCATCACCTTAAAAGAACTATTGGAACGTATCGCTCATGGAAATCTGCCAGACAATTACCTCAAGCGGCTTGCTGCCACATTATCCAGACTTTACAATAAGGCAGATAATGCACAGCGACAGGAATTTGTCCGCATCGCTCATGATGACATGCAGGAAATTGCTCAACGCATCTATAATGCTCTCGATTCTGAGCACCAGCCACAATTGCCACCATACGTAGATATCAATGAACCTAACAATGAACGTAAGGGTTTGGTATCTCCGATAGCTAATCATGCCAATGTCCGTAAGTACATACTGATTCTTGCAGCTGGTTTTGTCAACACGCTGATGCCAGGAGAAGATACGCTTATATCCAAAGGTTTCTCTATAGAAGAGGCTCAAAGTACCACAGATGCATTTGAGCAATATTGCTGCGACCACAGTGATGACATAGAAGCTTTACGCATTCTATATAATAACGAGGGCGAACCTATCACTTATTCCATGTTGAAGGACTTGGAAAACAAGTTGAAGATGGAGAACAACCGCTTTGCACAAAAGCTCTTATGGAATTCATACGCCATCGTATATGGTGATAAAGTACGCCGCACGACCAAAAAGGAAGAATCGGAGGCTCTTACCAACATCATCCAACTGGTACGCTTCGCTTACCATCAGACAGAAAAACTGGAAAGTGCCTATCCTACGGCTCGAAGTATGTTTAATCTTTGGTATGGTCGAAAACAGATGGATATA
Organism: Prevotella sp. AM23-5; assembly: GCF_003473645.1. Taxonomy (NCBI): domain Bacteria; kingdom Pseudomonadati; phylum Bacteroidota; class Bacteroidia; order Bacteroidales; family Prevotellaceae; genus Prevotella; species Prevotella sp. AM23-5. Next base: position 30,635 of record NZ_QUCG01000036.1, read on the forward strand.
ACAGCGAAGCAGAAAGATTTGATAGGCAAGATAGTGGAATACATCGCAGCCAATGGAGCCTGCAACGTGCGAGAGATAAGGAAGAACGATGTCACCCATGCAGCCCAATTGATTGCAGCTTTCGGAAACATGAAGAAAGCTGACGAGGCTTTGGATTCCGTATATAAATTTATAGTATTAAGAACAACTGCATAGTATATAGATATGGCTAAAAATATAACAACTGAGCAAACGCTCACAAAAAAGGTATGGAATCTTGCTACGACATTAGCAGGAGTCGGAGTAGGATTTACAGATTACATCACACAACTCACCTATCTTCTTTTCTTAAAGATGGATGACGAGAATATGGAACTCTTTGGAGAGGATTCATCCATACCTGTTGGGTATAGATGGAAAGACTTGACAGGCTTGGATGGCTATGATCTCGTAAAGCAATATGAGAGTACACTCAAACTATTAAGTCAACAAGATGACCTCATCGGCACCATCTATACCAAAGCACAAAACAAGATTGACAAACCTGTCTATCTTAAGAAGGTAATCACTATGATAGATGAAGAGCAATGGCTCATCATGGATGGTGATGTAAAAGGTGCTATATATGAAAGCATCTTGGAGAAAAATGGTCAAGATAAAAAAAGTGGTGCTGGTCAGTACTTTACCCCACGTCCACTGATTAAAGCTATGGTTGACTGCTTGCAACCCCAAATTGGTGAGACTGTATGCGACCCTGCCTGTGGTACTGGTGGCTTCTTGCTTGCTGCCTACGATTACATGAAGGAACAAAGCCAGAATCGTGATAAATTGGACTTTTTGAACAACAAAGCTTTACATGGCAATGACATCACCCCACTTGTGGTTACACTTGCCTCCATGAACCTTTATCTTCATGGTATAGGCACAGACCACAGCCCTATCGTATGCGAGGACTCTTTGGAGAAAGAACCTTCCACCTTAGTGGATGTCATCCTTGCCAACCCTCCATTTGGCACACGCCCTGCCGGTTCTGTTGAAATCAATCGTCCAGACTTCTATGTTGAAACCAAGAACAACCAGCTCAACTTCCTTCAGCATATGATGCTGATGCTCAAAACTGGCGGACGTGCAGCAGTAGTCCTGCCAGACAATGTTCTTTTTGAAGGCAACGCAGGAGAGACCATCCGCAAGAAACTCTTGTCGGATTTCAATCTCCATACCATTCTCCGTTTACCTACAGGCATTTTCTATGCACAGGGAGTAAAGGCAAACGTACTATTCTTTACCAAGGGACAGCCAACTAAGAATATTTGGTTCTACGACTATCGCACTGGTGTAAAACACACCTTGGCTACGAACAAGTTAGAGCGTCACCACCTCGATGACTTTGTAACCTGCTATCATGCTGAGGACATCAATGCCCGCAAAGAGACATATGATGCAGACAAGAACCCATCTGGCAGATGGCGCAAGTATAGCATTGATGAAATCATGGCTCGTGACAAGACTAGTCTTGATATCACTTGGATAAAACAGGGTAATGATACTGAAGATTTACCATTGAGCCAATTGATGTCAAACATCAAGGAACAGAGCATGAATATCAGCAAGGCCGTAAGCGAGTTGGAGAAATTATTGAGTGGAATAAAGGAGGTATAAAATGGACAAAAGTTTGATAAACACTAACATCGAACAGCAGTTTACTGAAGTCGTAAATCTGATAGTTCAGCATCGAAGTAAAGCGTCTATGGCTGTCAATAAGGAGATGCTGCTCACAGCGTGGCATGTAGGTGCCTATGTTTCCAAGAAGTTAAAAAGTGAGGAATGGGGAAGCAAGGTTATTTCCCAACTATCTGAATATATCCGTTCTCAACATCCTGAGATAAAAGGATATAGTAGAAGAAACATATATAATATGGTGATGTTCTATGATGAATATTCTACGGAAACTTTCACTACGATAGTAAATAAGTATCTTGATGCTGAATTTGTGCAGCCATTGGCTGCACAAATTGAAGTAAAACAATTAGTATCGAAAAGTAAGGCAATACAATCAAAAAATGGTGCTGCTGCATTTGTGCAGCCACTGGCTGCACAAATGCCTAAAATTTTGGAGTTGACAACGTTCACTAACCATATAGAAATACTATGTCGTTGTAAGCGTTATGAACAGCGGTTATTCTATATTCTTTATGCACATAAAGAAAAACTAGGAAAAAGAGAGATGCAGCGCTGTATTGACAATGATACTTTTTCCAATCTTCTCGGAAATAAAAGTAATATGTCGAAGGGATTATTAGAGCAATATCCTGATGCTCCTATTATGTTTAAAGACACTGTGTTTTTAGATTTTCTTGGGTTGCCAAAGAAATACAATGAAAGCAAATTGAAGAATGGATTAATAGAGCATATGAAGCAATTTATTCTCGAATTAGGTAAAGATTTCATCTTTATGGACCAAGAGTATCCGCTCACCGTTGGTGCATCTACCTACAAGGCAGACTTGCTGTTTTTTCATCGCGGTCTCCAGGCACTTGTTGCGGTGGAATTGAAGAAAACCAAATTCCATCCTCGAGATCTTGGTCAATTAGAGTTTTACCTTGAAGCTCTTGACCGTGATGTGAAACGTTCCAACGAGAACCCTTCTATTGGCATCATTTTATGTCCTGATGTGGACAAGGTTGTTGTTGAATATGCTATGAGTCGCAGCATGAGTCCTACGATGGTGGCGGAATATAAGCGTATCTTAATTCCGCAAGAAAAAATGCAACAACAATTAAGGGAATTCTGTCAGTTCTTCTCAAAAGAAGATAAATCTTAAAATTAATAGACGAATTAATAATGGACACAAAAGCATTAAGACAAAAGATACTCGACCTTGCTATTCACGGCAAGCTCGTTCCACAAGATCCCAACGATGAGCCTGCATCGGTGCTGCTCGAACGTATCCGTGCTGAAAAGGAAAGACTCATCAAAGAGGGAAAGATTAAGAAGGGAAAGAAGTCTGCAAAGACTTCTGATAAGCCGCATTATCCGTTTGAACTGCCGAAGGGGTGGAAGTGGTGCAGGTTGGAAGACTATGTTTTTTCTGTTACAGATGGTGACCATCAAGCACCTCCAAAAGTATCAAAAGGAATCCCATTTTTAGTTATATCAAACATAGCTGATGGAAGTCTTGATTTTTCAAATACACGTTATGTGCCAGAAGAATATTATGAAAAAATACAAATGGAAAGGAAACCCAAACGTGGTGACATATTATTTTCTGTAACTGGTTCATACGGCATTGTCGTAAACATTAAAACTGACCGACTATTCTGCTTCCAACGACATATAGGTTTGATAAAACCTACCATAAGTAATGAATACTTGTCATTTGTTTTGATGAGCAATTACATTAAAAGTTTGTGCGATAAATTAGCAACAGGAACTGCGCAAAAAACAGTCGGATTAGATACTTTACGTTCATTGTATGTTCCAATTGCTCCTATTGAAGAACAGGAAAGGATTGTTGCTAAAATAAAGCATCTACTTTTACAAATAAGCTTCTTGGAAGCAGGAAAAGGAAAATTAGTAGCAGCAATAAAGCAAGCCAAGAGCAAAATCCTCGACCTTGCCATTCACGGCAAACTTGTACCGCAAGACCCGAATGACGAGCCAGCCAGCGAATTGCTCAAACGCATCAATCCAAAGGCAGAAATCACTTGTGATAACCCCCAATATGGCAAGCTGCCGTTTGTAATACCTTCAAGTTGGGAATGGGTCAAACTTTCTGGTATAGCAAAATCAAATATAGGATTGACATATAGACCAACGGATATTGTTTCAACTGGAGTTCCCGTTTATCGTTCTAACAATATTAGAAATGGGAAAATTGACACAACTGATTTGGTAAAAGTTTCTACAAAAATATTAGAAAAGCAACTTCTTCATGTAGGAGATTTGCTTATTTGTGCAAGAAATGGCAGTAGAAATCTCATAGGTAAAAATGCTATTATAAGCGAACTAAAAGAACCAACATCATTTGGCGCATTTATGGCGGTTTGTAGAAGTGCGTATAATCAGTGGATAAGGATTGTACTAAACTCTGAATATTTTGATAGATATTTAGATGATTCTAATTCTGCCACTATAAATCAAGTTACGCAAAAGATGCTTTTAGCTTTACCTATTCCTCTACCTCCTCACCAAGAGCAACATCGCATTGTGGCTAAGATTGAAGAGTTATTCGCTCAACTCGACAAGATAGAAGCATCTTTGTAAACATCATATTTAGCCATCGCAAGTCATATTCTTGCGGTGGCTAAATGCTATAGATACAGTTACCAAGTAACAACCTTGTCCACTATCTTCTGCTGTTCGCTTGCTGTGCGTCGCAGATAAATGCGTGTTGTTTCGATGCTCTCATGTCCCATGAGGTCGGCAAGGAGGGCGATGTCGTTGAAACGGTCAAGGAAGTTCTTGGCGAAACGGTGACGGAAGGAGTGTGGATAAACCACATTACGGTTAAGACCGTATTTTTCGGCAAAGTGCTTCAGTTGGATGGCTATGCCACGAGTGGAAAGGCGGTTGCCTAAACGATTGGTGAACAGATAACCAGAGGTGATGTTTTGTTCTGTTAGCCATCTTTGGGCTTCAGTGCATAGCTTCTTCGGAATGTAAAGGCGGCGCATCTTGCCTCCTTTGCTGTACAAGTCAAGATAGCCAACCGCTACATGCTCAGCTTTGATTTGAAGCAGCTCGCTGACACGTGCACCAGTGGCAGCCATAAACCAAACGATGAAATACCATTCATCATAACCGTCTGCCTTTAGCTTGGCTTTCAGGAACTTGTAATCGGCATCGCTGATTACGTTCTCCAAGAAGTTCTTTTGTTGCGCCTTTACAAACTTCATCTTTAGCTTCTCTTGTTTGCTAAACTCCAAATACTTATTCATTGCTTGCAAACGCAAGTTTACCGTCTGTGGTTTGAAGTTCTCCATAAGATAACCCTTATAAGCCAACAGATTCTTCTTGTTCACCTCCTTGTAATTATCAAGGAAATACTTCATCGTCCATAGGTACGATGTTACCGTGTTCTTTGCCAAGTTTGACTTGACCAAATACTTTTCAAATTGTGTTACCATATTGTTTTGTATTAAAATGAATGGTAACAATATAAGATGTGTGTCAAGAATGGGAAATCCCCATTGTAAGCCTTTATGCTTGCAATGAGGATTCAATCTTGTCAAGTTGAGCGAATAGTTCTTCAATCTTTGCAACTATTCGCTGTTGCTCTGCAAGAGGAGGAATAGGCAATATCAGATTTCCTATTGCGGTTTTTGTAAGACTTGGCAATGCAGAACTTTTATCAAGTTTACTAAAGTCAAAATACAAACAAACAATACTCTGTTAATTCTTATGTAAT
>NZ_QUCG01000037.1:0-12048 GCF_003473645.1 Prevotella sp. AM23-5
ATTGGATGATAGTTGCGGATTTTAGGTATTAAATATATATATACTTATTTTTATATATGTGTGGGAGGGGGAGTATGCATTTTTGAGGTGTTAACTGTTAACCTGTTAACTCCTGATGCGGATAATGAGGGGGATGAGAGGGCATCTATGAAGACCGAGCCTAGGCATCATTGATGACAACGGGAGGTCTTAATAGAAGGCTGAAAAAGATGAAGGACAATGAGTTACGAGGCAAAAAACTATGAGTTTGGGGATAGAAAGCTATGACTTAGTTTTTTTAACTAAAGGGTGTGAGAAAAGATGTGAGAAGGCAGTGAGAAGGTGCGAGAAAGCTGTGAAAAGGCAGCGAGGCGATACTCTACCTTGATTATTTATAGGTAGAATATCGCCTCGTTTCCTTCATTGAAAAGGAGGTCCAGGATGCTCATATTCGGCTGGAAACCGTGCTTCTGTTCATAGACCTGATAATAGCGCTTGGGAGCGAATTCTGCGTCAGGAAGCGGCTTCTTTGGGCGAATCGCATCGCGGAAATCCTTGATTTCATCCTCTTCTTTCAGTTCTTTACTCTGAATATAGGCTTCGGTGATTGAAATCTTCGGACGGATGTCGAGGAGCTCTATCATCTTCTCTGTAGTCTCCATGTTGAAATCGAAGAGGAATTCGTATTTCTTCTCGAAGAAGGGGCGGATGTCGTCCTGATAATATTCGAAGAAAGGGCTCTCGCCGTAGGCGGAGAGGAGCGCATTCCAGTGGACGTGGCGCCAGTTGGCGTGGTCGGAGATGCGGATATCCTTCATCGCCAGCGATGTGTTGTGGTTCGTTGGGATGGTGAGCGAGAGGGGGCCGTTGGTGGTCGGGATGATCATACGGTTGCGATAGGTTTGCTTGATAAAGCTCTCGTGGCGCTCTATCAGGCATTCATCGTAGCGGTTCAGCTTCTGATACCACTGGATGGGACCGAAATATGTGGAAGAAAGAAGGGCTTTCAATTTTGAATTTTAAATTAAGGATTAATAATAAGGGCGAGCGATGGGATCGGCTAAAACAGCTTATACGCCTTGCCTATCATCTGATGCTTATGCACCACCTGCTGCCCGGTAGGCGTTTTCAGCAGATAGAAGCGGCAATCCTTGCAGCCGCAGCGCTTGCAGCACACCGTAGGAATGATATACTGCACCGTATCGATGCGAATCGTATCGCCCGGCTGCTTCTCTACCCTACCTATGAAATAAGCCTCAGCAACTATCTTGCGGCGCTGGTTGCGGCGCTGATACGTGACGGAATCACGGAAGACAACCACATCGCCACGATTGAAAAAATCGCAGTCAATCCTATTCACTATCACCCGGTTGCCAGCCTGCAGTTGCGGAGGAAGACCTCCCGCAGGCACCGTGAAGACAGTGAAGGCAAAGGTTCGCACCACACACACCAGGAGCAACGACAAACCTAAAGCTATTAGGAACTTAACTGCGATTTTCAAATCTATCTTTGCTTACTTGATTTCAAAAACTTCTGTTACTTGATGTTATCTACGAAGTTGAACAGGCGGTTCCAGCGGATGCCTGAGAAGCCTGGATGATCAGGACTGTGGCTCCACCAGATGAAGATAGGCTTGCCCACGATGTGATCCTCTGGCACGAAGCCCCAATAGCGGCTGTCGGCTGAGTTGTGGCGGTTGTCACCCATCATCCAGTAATAGTCGAGCTTGAAGGTGTAGCTCTTCGCCAGCTTGCCGTTGATGAAGATGTTGCCCTGGCTATCTACCTTGAGGTCGTTGCCCTCGTAAACCTTGATGCAACGCTCGTAAACAGGCAGGTTCTTCAGCGTCAGAGCGATGCTCTTGCCCTTCTTCGGAATCCATACAGGACCGTAATTATCGCATGTCCAACCAGTGTAGGCGTTGAGCGGATAAAGGTCGCCGTATCTCGCATCGGTGTTGATGGAGATGCTCTCCACGAGGTTCTTGTTCGCCTTCAGCGCCAAGTAAGCCTTCTTGGTGAGAGGAATCACGCCGCTCTGATTGTACATCAGCAGGTCTTCATTGGTGATTCCCAGCTCATCGGCAAGGTCGATAGGGAACTCGCCCTTGAGCTTCATCTTGTAGGTATACTGCACATTATCAGGCTCCTTGTTTGCCTTGCCGTCGAGATAAACGATGCGGTTCTTGATCTGCAGGATCTGACCAGGCAAACCCACGCAGCGCTTCACGTAGTTCTCGCGGCGGTCGGTAGGACGGCTGATGATGTCGCCATATTCGCCCGGCATACTGGCGATGTAGTTGCGTCCGGCAGCATACACTTTTTCGAAGTAATGGCGCTGCTGCAATGGGTTCAGCACGCGCACATCCTGCTGCTGTCCATTCTGCTCCAGAATCTGGTCACCGATAGAGTAAACCATCTGATAGTAATCATTCGCCTGATAGCGCTCCTCGTTGCAGAGGGTGTCGCCGGCAGGATAGTTGAACACTACGATGTCGTTGAGCTTCACATTGCCCAATCCCTTCACGCGGCGATAATCCCAGTGAGGCCACTCCACGTAGCTCTTCACGTTGACCAGCGGCATGGTGTGCTGGGTCAAAGGCATAGTGAGCGGTGTCTGAGGAATGCGAGGACCATAGCTTACCTTGCTCACGAAGAGATAGTCGCCCGTGAGGAGACTCTTTTCGAGAGAGGAAGATGGGATCACATAGTTCTGGAAGAAGAAGAGGTTGATGAAATAAACCGCTACGAGCGCGAACACGAGCGCATCAACCCAGCTCATGATGAAACGGATAGGACCTTCCTCATCCTTCCACCACTGCCAGTGAATCTTCTTGGTGATGTAAACGTCGAAGATGAACGGAACCACAATGAGTCCCAGCCAGCTCTCCACCCATATCAGGAAGAGGAGGTAGAGGGCGAGAACCACTGCGAACTTCGCCCACTGCACCTTCATATTAAGGTTTTGTTTCTGCTTGTCAATCATATTTTTTCTTTCTTAATTTCAGGAGAAATCCTGTTTCAAGAAATCATATTTCCGAGATTCCTGATTTAGAACTTAAATAAATCTGATGTGGTGAGCAAACCGGTATGGTTGGCTGTGAACTCAGCTGCGAGAACGGCTCCCAGAGCGAATCCCTTGCGTGAGTGGGCGCTGTGCTCGATGGTAATCATATCAGCATCTGAATCATACATCACGGCGTGGATTCCAGGAACCTCGCCATCGCGTACGCAGTTGATAACCAGGTCTTCATCGGTGATGTTTGCATCGCCCTCATCGTGATGACCATCCTCTGTCCAATAAGTAACGCCACGCTTCCAGTCCTTCTTTCTGTCGATGTTGTCGATGATTTCCTCGGCAAGAGTGATGGCTGTACCTGATGGTGCATCGAGCTTGTGCACGTGGTGGGTTTCCTGCATACATACTGAGTACTGTGGGAATCCGTTCATGATCTTTGCCAGATAGCGGTTTACGGCAGAGAAGATGGCTACTCCGATGCTGAAGTTAGAGGCCCAGAAGAGGGTCTGCTTACCATCGGCGCAGAGCTTCTCCACGTCTTCCTTATGGTCTTTCATCCAACCTGTTGAACCTGAAACCACCTTCACGTTGTGAGAGAAAGCCTTCAGATAGTTGCCGTAGGCGGCAGTAGGGTTTGTAAACTCGATGGCAACATCGGCAGAGCAGAACTCAGGACTGTCGATATCCTCAGGGTTATTCACGTCAATCTTACATACGATTTCGTGGCCACGCTGCAGGGCGATCTCCTCGATCATGTGTCCCATCTTTCCGTAGCCGATCAAAGCAATTTTCATCTTTATCTAAATTTTATTTGTTCTATTCGGCAAAAATACACATTTTTCTTCGAAAAACCTTGAAAAATCCTTGTTATTATAATAATAAATAGAAAATTTTGGTTATTTTTGCAGTGATTTAGGGCTTTTAGCCTCATTTAGTAACTAAAAAATAGAAAATGATGAGCAAATACATATTCGAGACAAAGATGGAAGTGAGGGATTACGAGTGCGATATTGAGGGCATCGTGAACAACGCCAACTATCTGCACTACATGGAGCATACCCGCCATCTCTTCCTGAAGGAATGCGGCCTCAGCTTTGCCGAAATGCACAATAAGGGTGTGGATGCTGTGGTGGCGAGAATGAACCTGCAGTACAAGGTTCCGCTGCAATGCGATGATGAATTCCTTTCGCGCCTGTGGCTGGAGAAGCAGGGCGTGAGATACGTCTTCCATCAGGACATCTTCCGTGCCAGCGATGAGAAGCTCTGCCTCAAGGCAACCGTAGAGCTCGTCTGCCTCATCAACGGCAAGCTGGGCAACAGCGAGGATTACGACAAGGCATTCGAGAAATATTTCTCATCCCAAGGTTAACAGGTTAACAGCTGATTTTTCAATACCCCTTCCGCACACGAGCGAAAAACTTGCACCATCAAAGGACAAGCATCAAGCTTGCGATTTCTGCAAAAGAACAAGCATCAGAACTTGCGATCCGAAAGAGGCAATCCTATAAACCATAAAAGCCGAAACAATATGGAGCAACTACTTCACTACGTGTGGAAGCACAAACTCTTCCCACTCTCCCCTCTTTCCACCACCGACCACAGGCAGGTGGAAGTCATCGACCCCGGATTGCACAACCGCAATGCAGGACCCGATTTCTTCAACGCTAAAATCAAGATTGCCGGAACCCTTTGGGTGGGCAACGTGGAGATTCACGACAAGGCGAGCGACTGGTATCTTCATGCTCACGACAAGGACGAAAGATACGACAACGTGATTCTGCACGTCTGCGGCAACATAGATACGGAAGCCCGAAACTCCAAGGGTGCCCCGTTGACGCAGATGCAGCTCGACATCCCCGAGAATGTTTTCAAGCACTATCAGGAGCTACTCACCATCGACCAGTATCCTCCTTGCTATCAGATAATTCCATCGCTCACCAAGCTCACCGTTCACTCGTGGATGAGCGCCCTGCAAACCGAGCGCCTCTCGCAGAAGACGGAGGCGATAGAGGAGCGCGTGCGCCGCTGCAACGGCGACTGGGAGAATGCCTATTTCGTAACCCTGGCCAGAAACTACGGCTTCGGAATCAATGGAGATGCTTTTGAGCAGTGGGCGCTGAAACTGCCTCTGAGGGCGGTGGATCATCACAGAGATGACCTCTTCCAGATAGAGGCTATCTTCATGGGGCAGGCGGGATTGCTGGAGCTGAACACCATCCCCGAAAGATATCAGAAAGACGCCCTGAACGACGGGTATTTTGCGAGATTGAGAAATGAGTATCTTTATCTCTCGCATAAGTTCTCGCTGCAGCCGATGGATTACAAGCTGTGGCGATTCCTGAGACTCCGCCCGCAGAATTTTCCTCATATCCGCATCTCGCAGCTTGCCAATCTTTACTATAACCGCCGTGCGGGGCTTAGCCAGCTGCTGGAGGCCACCACGGTGAAGGAGGCGAAGAAGGTGCTTGCCACCAGCGTTACGGAGTATTGGGAAACCCATTATACCTTCGGCAGCACGAGCATCCGCAACGAGAAGCACCTCTCCCCTTTCTCACTCAATCTGCTCATCATCAACACCGTGGTTCCCATCCTCTTTGCCTACGGCAGGCATCGTGGCGAGGAGAAATACTGCGACCGCGCCTTCGATTTCCTGGAGGAGCTGAAGGCGGAGAATAACCACATAGTAAGGATGTGGCAGCAGTGTGGATTGGAGGTGGAGAACGCCGGGGACAGCCAGGCGCTTATCCAGCTGAAGAAGGAATACTGCGACAGGAAGGAATGCCTGAGGTGCAGGATTGGGTATGAATACTTGAAGAGATAACTAATTATTTTTTAAGATTATGGCTGACCAACAGGAAATATTAAATACTATACTCTTAACAAGGCTGAATTATTTCAGCCTTGCAGGAATGCTGGAGCTATACCGAAAGGTGGGCTCCGCCACGCTCATCCTTGAGCATAAGAACAACCTCAGAGACATCCTGCCCGATGCCTCGGATAAACTCGTGAACGCTATCCAAAACTGCGACGAGGCCCGAAAACGGGCTGAAGAGGAACTGGAATACGACATAAGATATGGTATCGAACCGATAACGATGAACGACGAACGTTATCCGCAACGACTCAAGGATTGCGATGATGCGCCGCTCATGCTCTTCTATAAAGGCAACGCCAACCTGAACCAGCAGCGAATCATCAACATCGTGGGAACCCGTCACTGCACTCCTTACGGCGAAGACCTTATCCGTCGCTTCATTACGGATTTGAAGCAGCTGTCTCCTCGTGTCTTGATAGTGAGCGGCCTGGCTTATGGTGTGGATATCGTGGCTCATAGACAGGCGCTCGCCAGCGGCTACGAAACCGTGGGCGTACTGGCTCATGGTCTCGATGACCTCTACCCCCGTCAGCACCGGGAAACGGCTGCAAAGATGATAGAACAGGGCGGTTTGCTCACCGAATTTCTTACCCGTACGAATGCAGATAAGATCAACTTCGTGCGCCGCAACCGAATTGTGGCAGGAATGTCGGATGCCTGCATCCTAATAGAGAGCGCTGCTCACGGCGGAGGCCTCATCACCTGCGATATTTCGCAATCCTACGGCAGGGACGTCTTCACCTTCCCGGGCAGGATAGGCGATTACTACAGCGAGGGCTGCAACAACCTGATTCGCAACAACGGCGCCACGCTCATCACCAGTGCCGAGGATTTCGTGAAGGATATGCGCTGGCAGGATGACGCCACCCTGATGCGAGCCAAGCAGCAGGGCATCGAGCGCAGCCTCTTTCCGGAGTTATCACCCGAAGAGGAGCTTATCATCAACATTCTCTCGAAGACCAATGACCTTCAGATCAACATCATCAGCGTGAAATCGAACATCGACATCTCCCGCCTCACCTCCCTCCTATTTACGCTGGAAATGAAGGGAATCATCCGCACCCTGGCAGGAGGAATGTATCATCTGCTGAAATAGACGTCTATGGCAGAAACACATACCCTGAAAGGCAGAAACGCAAAAAGAACGCCCTGAAAGGCAGAAACGCAAACAGAACGCCCTGAAAGGGCAGAAGCTCCTAGCCCAGGGCAATCGCCCTGGGTTATAAACAGCAGCAGCAATGCGCCCTGTAAGGGCAAAAGCTTAAAATCATCGTTTTAAAAATTGAAAATATCTGCGTTTTATTTTGTTTTGTCTCCAAATTGCATTAACTTTGCAGCCGCAAAAAAGAAAAGAGCTTTCACCTCTTGCCAAACAAAAAGAATAAGATGAAAATAGGTAATATAGAATTTGGGCCTCAGCCCCTCTTCCTCGCTCCGATGGAAGACGTAACGGATATTGGCTTTCGCATGCTCTGCAAGCGATTCGGAGCTGCCATGGTTTATACTGAGTTCGTATCGGCGGAAGCCTTGGTGCGAAGCATCAAGAGCACAGTCAGCAAGCTTACGATAAGCGATGAGGAGCGCCCTGTAGGCATTCAGATTTACGGCAGAACCACCGAGGATATGGTGGAAGCTGCAAAAATCGTAGAACAGGCGAAGCCGGATGTGATTGATATTAACTTCGGCTGTCCGGTGAAGAAGGTTGCCGGAAAGGGTGCGGGAGCCGGAATGCTCCGCAATATTCCACTGATGCTGGATATTACAAGAGAGGTGGTGAAGGCGGTAAACGTACCCGTAACCGTGAAGACCCGACTGGGTTGGGATTGTGAGAACCTCATCATCACCGAGCTTGCCGAGCAGCTACAGGATTGCGGAATCCAGGCACTCACCATCCACGGCAGAACCCGAAGCCAGATGTACACGGGAGAAGCTGACTGGAGCCTCATAGGTGAGGTGAAGAACACCCCCCGCATCCATATCCCTATCATCGGCAATGGCGATATTACGACCCCGGAGGAAGCCAAGCTTGCTTTTGAGCGTTACGGCGTAGATGCAGTGATGATTGGTAGAGCCACCTTCGGAAGGCCTTGGATTTTCAAGGAAATACGCGATTATCTGGATAATACGGGTGCAGCCCCGTTAACCGTAGATGAGAAAATCGACCTCCTGGAAGAACAGCTTCGCATCAACGTGGAGCGCATCGACGAGTACAGAGGCATTCTCCACACCCGTCGCCACCTGGCCGCCTCCCCTATCTTCAAGGGCATCCCTGATTTCCGCCAGACGAGAATCGCCATGCTGAGAGCCACGACCGTGGAGGAACTGAAAGAGATATTGAAAGAATGCCGGGAGAGAATCAAGGCAATACAATAATGCAAACGCCCTGTAGGAGCAAAAGCCTCGTATATAAAAGCTTTTGCCCTTACAGGGCGAATCCGTTATATCTTCCTTGTACCCAGGGTGTTGCCCTGGGCTAAGAGCTTGCTGGGCTTTCAGCCCGCTTCGTTAACCACATTAAGAGTTAACTGTTCATCTTGACGATCAAGAGTTAACAGGTTAACAGTTAACAGCTGATTTTCTATACTTCGCCCGAGAAGTCCGAAGAGGGAATGTATCTCTAAATATTGGAAACTTAATTCCAACATCAAAGGAATAGCTTCCCAATATCGAAGGGCTTTACTTCTTCAATATCAAAGGGCTTTACTTCTTCAATATCGAAGCACCTTCGAGCAGGGCTAGTGCCTTGTTCTCGTTCTCCTCCATGATTTCTCGCTCTCCCGGACCTTTGTCATTGATGCCGCAGAGGTGCAGGATGCCGTGGATGATGACGCGGTGAAGCTCATCATCGTAGGTCTTGCCAAACTGCTCGGCATTGGTGCGAACGGTATCGAGCGAAATCACGATGTCGCCGTTAATCACATCATCCTCATCATAATCGAAGGTGATGACATCGGTATAGTAATCATGACCCAGATACTCGTTGTTCACTTCGAGAATCTTCTCGTCATCTACAAACATATAGCCTATCTCTCCCACCTTGCGGCCATGAGAGGCAGCCACCTTGCGAATCCAGGCACTGGTGTCGCGCTTCTTGATCTTTGGCATTTTCACGCCATCTACATTGTATGTTATCATACGCTTCTTCCTCCTATTTTTATTTTATTTTTGGTAAAAATTCATCTACTTCTCTTCCGAAGAACCTCAATTCCCTCACCAGCGTTGAGCTGATGCTGCTGTATCTTGGGTCGGAAAACAGCAGGATGGTTTCTACGCCGCCCAACTGCTTGTTGATGTCAGCCTGCTCTCGCTCGTACTCGAAATCCTTGGCAGAACGGACGCCGCGAACTAGGAACCTGGCTCCCAGGCGATGCGCCAGGTCGATGGTGAGGTCATCGTAGGCAACCACTTCCAGGCGGTGGCCCTTGGATGCATCCTCCGCATCTACCAGCTCTGCACATTCCTTCGGGAAAACCTTTCTGATATCTTCTACACGCTTCGAGATTTCCTCGCTGGCGTGCTTCAGCTTGCTCATCGCCACTGCAATCACGAGCTTGTCAAACATCGGCAGAGCACGCTCCGCAATGTTCTGATGTCCTATCGTAAATGGGTCGAATGTACCCGTAAATATTCCTATCTTCATTACTTGAACTTTATGATTACTTTGAACTTTGAGATTCGAACTTTATTCAAACAGGTCGCCCTGCAAGATATTGCTTCCATACGGATTCCTGCCGAGATGATCATAGGCAAGCTTGGTTGCCATTCTGCCTCGTGGCGTACGCTTGATGAAGCCTTCCATGATGAGGAATGGCTCGTAAACCTCCTCTACGGTGCCGCCATCTTCGCCGATAGCCGTGGCAATGGTGCTTACGCCCACCGGACCTCCACGAAACTTGTCGATGATGGTGGTGAGAATCTTGTTGTCTATCTCGTCCAAGCCATACTGGTCGATGTTGAGCGCCTTGAGAGCCATCTGGGCAATCTCGTAAGTGATGGTTCCGTTACCCTTCACCTGGGCGAAATCCCTGACTCTTCTGAGCAGCGAGTTGGCGATACGAGGGGTTCCACGCGAGCGGCGGGAGATTTCCACTGCCGCCTCATCTTCTATCGGCACCTGCAGGAGCATGGCACTTCGCTTGATAATCTTCTGAAGCGTCTCCGGGTCGTAGTATTCCAGATGCAGATTGATTCCGAAACGGGCACGGAGCGGAGCTGTGAGAAGTCCGCTACGGGTGGTGGCTCCCACGAGGGTAAACGGATTCAAATCTATCTGGATGCTGCGTGCCGAAGGCCCCTTGTCTATCATGATGTCGATGCGGTAATCCTCCATCGCCGAATAGAGATACTCCTCTACCACTGGCGAGAGGCGGTGGATTTCATCGATGAAGAGCACATCGTTAGGCTCCAGGGAGGTAAGGATACCTGCCAGGTCGCCCGGCTTATCGAGCACAGGGCCTGATGTAATCTTGAAGCCCACACCCAGTTCGTTGGCGATGATGTTACTCAATGTGGTCTTACCCAGTCCCGGAGGACCGTGCAAGAGGGTATGGTCGAGCGGTTCGCCACGATACTTGGCAGCCTCAACAAAGACTTCGAGATTATCCACCACGCCATTCTGTCCGCTGAAGTCGGAGAACTTCAGTGGGCGCAGTGCTTTCTCGAATTCCTTTTCGGCAGGCGAAACCGTCTGTTGTCTTATATCAAAATCTTCGTTCATTCTATGACTATTATCGATAATATGGGTGCAAAGTTACACATTTGTTGCGGAATTAAAGAAGAAAAGCCGAATTATTTTGCCTCAGATTTTGCACAATCCAAGAAGATTCGTGCAGATTCGTAAGCTCGAACTAACAAAAATGTTATAATTTGATATTTAATTATTAAATAATTTGCTTATTCGGTAGAAAAGACGTACTTTTGCACCCAATATTGAAAGCGAGGAAAGAAGGAGGAGAGGAGAGAAAGAAGAGAGATCGTCAAAGACAATCAACCAAGAAATCGTCAAAGACAATCATCCCGGAGATTGCAAATAAGAGAGAAATATCAGGATTTTAAAAAGAAATAGAATTATGCTAAAGTTTTTTCAGGGGCTCAGCAAGCTGCTGGCCAATTACACCTCTATTTTCGTAATAGGTGTAGCAGTATTCACATTCTTCTTCCCACATACCTTCGACTGGGTGCGCGGAACTACTCAAACCGTCATTCTCGGCATCATCATGCTCACCATGGGCTTGACCCTGACCACCAACGACTTCAAGATTCTGGCTCAGCGCCCGCTGGATGTCTTCATCGGTGCCTGCGCCCAGTTCATCATCATGCCGGGCGTGGCTTACACCCTGGTGCACGTCTGGCATCTTGATCCAGCCCTGGCACTCGGAATCCTGCTGGTGGGATGCTGTCCGGGCGGAGTATCGAGCAATATCATGAGTTATCTCTGCCATGGCGATGTGGCTTTCTCCGTAGGAATGACCTGCGCCTCTACGATTCTTGCGCCAGTGATGACTCCGCTGCTGATGAAGATTACGGCAGGCGAGATTATCCATGTAGATGCTGTGGGAATGTTCATCAACATTCTGATAGTTACGATTATCCCTGTGGCCATCGGCTGCGCTTTGAATTATATCTATGGCAAGAAGGATTGCTTCCCTACCATTCAGAGTCTGATGCCGGGCATCAGCGTAACCTGTCTGGCGATTATTGTGGGAGGTGTGATCTCTACGGTTCACGATGACTTGGTAGCTCGTGGTTTATCGCTTTTCCTCTGGACTTTTGCCGTGGTTTTCTGCCACAACACCCTGGGTTATCTGCTGGGTTGGCTTGCCGGGAAGCTGGCGGGCTTCAATACTGCCAAGAAGCGTACCATCAGCATTGAGGTGGGAATGCAGAACGCCGGTCTTGCCACGGTTCTTGCTGGCAACTTCTTCGCCGCCCAGCCCCTCGCCGTATTGCCTTGCGCCATCAGTTGTGCCTGGCACAGTATTTCGGGCACCATCCTTGCCGGAATCTATCTGAAATGGGATCACATGCATGAGAAGAAGTAAATGAATTCAGAGAGGATTCATGAATTCTTACAGAAGCAAATATTGAGCAGCACGCCCTGAAAGGGCAGAAGCTCCTAGCCCAGGGTAACACCCTGGGTTAAACATACAACCAACAAAACGCCCTGTAAGGGCAAA
>NZ_QUCG01000037.1:12058-35945 GCF_003473645.1 Prevotella sp. AM23-5
GGGCAAAAGCTTCGTATCAGAAAGCTTTTGCCCTTACAGGGCGACTTTGTTATATCCCCATTATACCCAGGGCGGTGCCCTGGGCTAGGAGCTTCTGCCCTTTCAGGGCGTATTGCTTAAAGCTTACCGCTAGGCGGGTTACGGGTTAACAGCCGTTTTTCTATAGTTACACGAGCAAAGCACTTGAATTCTTCACTCTTCGTTCTTCACTCTTCACTTAACCTTCCCTACTTCCCCGTAGTCAGCAGCTGCACGGCCCGCTGAACAATCTCGTTCGTCTCGTTCCAAACCTGGAAATATTGACTCATATCCCAGATATCTCTTGCTACAAGGGCTTTCAGCTGCAGGGCGAGGTATTTCTTTGTCTGAACCAATTCTGCCTCATCCTTAGGCTCTATCTTCTCTTTCTTGCCCTCAGCGATAATCGCATCGGTGAGCGAAGACGGAACCTCGTAGCTTGCCAGGAACTTGTTGAAATCCTTATACTGGCTCTTCAATTCCTTGCGATGCGCATCGATAAACTTCAGGCTGTGGTTGATGACGATACTCTTGGCTGCCAGCTGACGGTGCATCTTGGTGTACTTGGTAGTATCCAATGGCACGAAATAATCGGGCATGATTCCGCCACCACCATAAACCACACGGTGCTTGCGCAAGGTATAATACTTCAAGCTGTCGGAAAGATGGATGCTGTCCTGGTTGGTGAACTCGCCATGCTTGTAGCGATTGTCGAGATCCATCGCATAATCCTGTCTGTCTCCCTTCTTATACGGCTTCTGGATGCATCTGCCGCTAGGCGTATAATAATGTGCGATGGTGAGGCGAATCTCGCTGCCATCATCGAAGGTGAGCGGACGCTGCACCAATCCCTTGCCGAAGGTTCTGCGACCTACCACTACTCCACGATCCTGATCCTGGATGGCTCCGGAAACAATCTCTGCGGCAGAAGCTGTAAACTCATTGGTAAGCACTACCACCTTGCCCTTGCGCCATCTTCCGTTAGCCTGCGCCTTGTACTCCTGACGGGGAGCTGCACGACCACTGGTATAAACGATGAGATCGCCCTTCTGCAGGAACTCGTTGGCTATCTGAGCCGCTGCCTGAAGGTAGCCGCCGCCATTATCCTCAAGGTCGAAGATCAGGTCTTTCATTCCCACTTTCTTGAGCGAATCCATCGCCGTAGTCACCTCCTTGTAGCTGGTCAGGCCGAAGCTTCCCAATCGGATGTATCCGATTCCCGGACGAATCATATAAGCCGCATCCATCGTGGTTACAGGAATCTTGTCACGCTTCACCTTGAAAGTAAGCTTGTCCTTGATGCCCCGGCGCACGATGGTAAGATTCACCATCGTGCCCTTAGGACCACGAAGGCGCTTCATGATTTCCTCCTTGCTCATCTTCACACCCGAAATAGCCGTATCATTCACCGCAACGATGCGATCGCCGGCTATGATTCCCACCTTCTCGGAAGGACCATTCACTACGGGCTGGATGACGAGCAAGGTATCATCTACCATGTTAAACTGCACGCCAATGCCATCGAAACTGCCATTCAGCGGTTCATTCATCGCCTTGGTTTCCTTGGCTGTGGCATAAGATGAATGAGGGTCGAGCTTCTCGAGCATACCACGGATGGCATCCTCTACAAGCTTGTTCTCATCCACACTATCCACATAGAGATTGGTAATGGCGATTTCTGCCCTACCCAACTTCTCTATCGGGCTATTCTTGCCCATCTTGATGCGCAGCTGGGCACTGGCAGAAGTTGCTGCCAAGAATGCCAGAAACGCAAATAAAATTATCTTCTTCATTTTCTAAAACTTCGTTCTTCACTCTTCACTTAATCCAGCGGTGCTGAGTCTTCCTCCGGAATATCCTCCTCAATCACCAGGTTATCGATGATGAAGTTCTGACGTTCCATCGTATTCTTACCCATATAATACTCCAGGAGTTTCTGCACCTGATCGGTCTTGTGGAGCGTAACCTGCTCCAATCGCATATCCGGACCGATGAAGTGGGCAAACTCCTCTGGTGAAATCTCTCCCAAACCCTTAAATCGGGTGATTTCCGGGTCAGGACCAAGGTTTCTGATGGCTTGCTGTCGCTCCTCATCGCTGTAACAGTAATGCGTGATGAAATCGCCCTTCTTCTCCTTAGGGCCCAACTTGGCATCGGCATCAGCCACCGCCTGCTTGTTCTTGATTTTGGTTCGCTTGTTGCGCACTCGGAACAATGGAGTCTGAAGCACATACACGTGGCCCTTCTTGATGAGGTCAGGGAAGAACTGCAGGAAGAAGGTGATGATGAGCAATCGGATGTGCATTCCATCCACATCGGCATCGGTAGCCACAATCACCTTATTATATCTCAATCCGTCCAATCCGTCCTCGATATCGAGGGCTGCCTGAAGCAGGTTGAACTCCTCGTTCTCGTAAACCACCTTCTTGGTCAGGCCGTAGCAGTTTAACGGCTTGCCTCGCAGCGAGAATACCGCCTGGGTGTTCACGTCGCGGCTCTTGGTAATGCTTCCGCTGGCAGAATCACCCTCGGTGATGAAGATGGAGCTTGCCTCCTTCAGCTCGTTCTTGGCGTCGCTGAAGTGGATGCGGCAATCGCGCAACTTGCGGTTGTGAAGGTTCGCCTTCTTGGCACGCTCACGAGCCAGTTTGGTAACGCCAGCCATCGCCTTGCGCTCACGCTCACTCTCCTTGATCTTGTTCTCCAGAATCTCAGCCACATCCTTGTGGATATGGAGATAGTTATCTACTTCCTTCTTCAGGAAATCGCCCACATACTTATTGATGGTTTCGCCTCCGTTCGGAGACATTGTGGTACTTCCGAGCTTAATCTTCGTCTGACTCTCAAACACCGGCTCCTCAACGTTCAGGGCGATGGCAGCCACCAGTCCGTTTCGGATGTCGACATACTCATACTTGCCGTAGAACTCCTTGATGGTTCTGGCGATATGCTCCTTGAAGGCACTCTGATGAGTACCGCCCTGGGTGGTGTGCTGGCCGTTTACGAAGGAATAGTACTCCTCGCCATACTGATTGGTATGGGTAAAGGCTATCTCGATGTCTTCGCCCTTCATGTGGACAATCTCATAAAGACCCTCGTTGGTCATGTTATCGGTCAGGAGATCTTTCAAACCATGACGGCTGAGGATGCGGCGGCCATTGTGCATAATGGTAAGACCGGTGTTCAGATAAGTATAGTTACGGAGCATGGTTTCCACGAAATCATCGTGGAAAGAATAGTTCTTGAACAGGGTATTATCCGGTTCGAAGAAGATGAAGGTACCGTTCTCGTCCTCCGTATCTTCGGTAACATCGCTCTGCAGAATACCTTTCTCAAACTTCAGATGGCGCACCTTGCCGTCGCGGAACGACTTTACCTCGAAATGGGAGCTGAGGGCATTCACCGCCTTCACACCCACTCCGTTCAAGCCGACACTCTTCTTGAACGCCTTGCTGTCGTACTTACCACCGGTATTCAGCACGCTCACAGCCTCGACAAGTTTACCTTGAGGAATACCACGACCATAGTCGCGCACGCTGACCCGCAGATGATCTTCGATATCAATCTCCAATCTGGATCCAGCTCCCATCTTGAACTCGTCGATAGAGTTATCTACCACCTCTTTCAGAAGCACATAGATACCATCCTCCGGCAGGTTACCATCACCCAGACGACCAATGTACATACCCGGACGAGTACGCACATGCTCCATATCGCTCAAGTGTCGGATATTGTCGTCGGTATATTCCACCGGCTGCTGCTCCTGGGGGGCTTTCAATTCATTATTATCTTCTGACATAAAATCCTCCTATGTTTTTAGGGGAGATCCCTTAAATCCTTATTTAATAATCTTCTTGTAGCATTTTCTGCGCTTGTGCATCACTGGGGTCAAAGCTCCCCACTGTCCCTGCACGCCCGCATTGGTTTCCAGCTCTACCTGGGTTTCACCCCATTCAATGCCGTACTTCTGGTACCAAGGAATCAGGTCGGCAAAGAGAAGCGCATTGGCTCCCTTGGCACGATACTCTGGAAGAATACCGATGAGGAGGAGGTCAACGATGTTGGTCTTGTGCTGTTTGATGGCTCTCAACACATGATACCAGCCGAAAGGCAGCAATCTGCCACGGCGGCACTTTCTCAGGGCATGAGCCAACGACGGCATGGTGATTCCCACACCGATGAGCTTATGCTCTCCACCCGTCCAATCCTCGATACAGGTGATGAGGTTGAAGTCGAGGAAACTGAGATACGACTTGATAAGCTGATCTATCTGCTTTTGCGAGAGTTCAGAATATCCATAGAGATCCTTGTAGGTATCGTTGATGAGATCGAAGATTTTCTGACCCATTCCGCCTTGGAAGACTTCCTTCTTAGTAAGCTTGCGCACATGCAGATTGTAGCGCTTCTCTATCATCATCGCTATCTTGGCGTACTTCTCCGGTATGGTATCAGGTACCATGATCTTGAACTCCACATACTTGTTATCTACCTCAAAACCCTCCAGGACCTCGATGTGCTCCGGATAATAAGGGTAATTGTAGATGGTAGGCATAGTACCCAGCTGATCGAAACCCCAGGTAAGCATTCCCTCAGGATCCATATCGGTAAATCCAAGCGGACCTACCATATCCTCCATACCTTTCTCTTTACCATACTTTTCCACAGCATCCAAGAGAGCCTTCGAAACCTCACGGTCGTCGATGAAGTCAATCCATCCGAAGCGAACGGATTTCTTTCCCCACTTATTGTTTGCCTTATGGTTGATGATAGCAGCAACGCGACCTGCCAGCTTTCCATCCTTGTAGGCTAGATAATACTCTGCCTCGCAGAAGTCGAACGCAGCGTTCTTATCCTTGCTCAGGGTATTCATTTCGTCGCTGAAAAGATTAGGCACATCGTATTCGTTGCCTTCGTAGAGGTCGTAGTGGAAGTCGATGAACGTCTTCAAATCCTTCTTGCTTTCGACCTTTTTAATTTCAATTAATGACATGATTTCAAACTAGTTTGCAATATTATAGGATGCAAAAATAGCAATATTTCGCCAAACGACCAAATATTGCTATCTTATTTTCATTTTTTTAGTTTTTTGATTCTGGGTGCAAAATTACAGCTTTTTTTCAATAAAAGCTAGGTTTGCATCGTCTTCTACAAGTTCTACAAGAAGCAGCTTCATCATATCGTTAATGTTTATCTATGTCTTGTTTGCAAAGATACATCTTTTTCTGAAAATATAGCAATAATCTTTTCTTATTAACAATATGATAACAATATTTAATTACTGCTAGTTACAGTTTTCTTGTTCAGATTGGAAGGGTCATAAAATTGAAGCTTCTTCATCTCGACTTGTACTGTTGGTGGTAGAGACGGGGAACTGAATTGTCTATCAAGACGATGCGCTGCTTGGGACTCTTGACTAATTCTGAGACAAAGGAAATTGCTCCATAACCCGAAAATTTTCCTCCCAAAGGAGTGAGTTTCTCAGAATTAATTTGTATCTTTGCCATGTCATATCAGAGTTTTGCTTGTTTTCTTTTCGCAACACTAAGATAAGTGAAAATTCTGACATAGCAAAATCCGGAGTAACTCTTTGTTGCTCAAGCGCTTAAAATGTTTAATTAACAATAGTGTTGCGGAATTAATGGAATAACCAGAAATGAGATTGAAAAGACATCTACTGACAGCCGCCCTGGCACTCTTTTGCCTATCGGCAGCTAACGCCCAACTGCTAAGAACAACAGTGGAGCAAGGAGAAATTGAAGGAGTGGAACATGAAGGATTCGCCCTATACAAGGGAATCCCATACGCAGAAGCACCAGTGGGCAACCTCAGATGGAAAGCCCCTGTGAGCAAGAAGCCTTGGAAGGGAGTATTCAAAGCAGACAAATGGGGAGACCGTCCACCACAGCCCATCGACCCTAACCAAAATGGTGGTGAGCTGGGCATGAGCGAGGACTGCCTATACCTCAGTGTGGAAACGCCAGCCAAGAGTAAGAATGACAAACTCCCTGTATTTGTGATGATTCATGGAGGAGCCTTTCTTACTGGCTCCTACAGTGGAACTCAGGAAAGCTTTGTCAAGGAAGGCATCATCTATTGTAGCATAGAATACCGCTTGGGAGCCTTGGGATTCATGGCACATCCTGAACTTAGCAAGGAATCTGGCAAGAACATATCAGGCAACTATGGCATACTTGACCAGGTGATGGCTTTGAAATGGATTCACGACAATATCGCTGCCTTCGGTGGAGACCCTGACAAGATTACCATTGCAGGCGAATCAGCAGGTGGTATCTCGGTAAGTATGTTATGCGCCTCTCCACTTGCAAAGGGACTATTCCGTGGTGCCATCAGCGAAAGCGGCGGTTCTTTCTGGCCAGTGGGTGAAGCAAGAAACGGCAACACCGCCATGCTCACAACTAAAGCAGCAGAGGCAAGCGGACTGGCACTTCAAAAGAAACTTAAAGTAAAGAACATTAAGCAACTCAGAAAAGTTCCTTTCATGGACATCGTGAAGAATACCGCCATGGAATCCTTCTGGCCTAATGTGGATGGCTACAGCATCACAGATGACCAGTATAAGCTCTATGAAAAGGGAAACTACAATGATGTAAATGTCATCATAGGAACCAACAGCGACGAAGGAAGTATGTTTAGCCGCCCAGTCAGTGTAAGTGACTATGAGAAAAGAATCCATAAGATATATGGAAGTTGGGCAGACCAGGTTCTCAGCCTCTATCCTGCCAAGACAGAGGAAGAAACCTACTTCGCTCAATCCGACATTTTCCGTGATGGCTCCTTTGCATGGGGAACGTATGCCTGGGCTAACCTGCAGAGCAAGACCGGCAAGGGCAAGGTGTATATGTATTACTTTGACCAAGACTCAGAGAACACCATCGTGAAAAGCCGCAAGGGAGGAGCCAGCCATGTGGCAGAGATGCCATTCATCTATGGCTATAAGTTTGGCTCTGGAAAGATGACCGAGACGGAGCAGCACATGGAACAAATCATGTCACGCTACTGGATCAACTTTACCAAGACTGGCAATCCAAATGGGGATAGCCTTCCTTTCTGGACTACCTACCAGGAAGGTAAACCAACGGTGATGATTATGAAGGAAGGACTGCATTTGGGACCTGTTCAAAATCAAAAGCAAATGGATTTCTTCGAGAAGTTCTTCAAGGAAAAAAGAAAATAATACGTCAAGAGGGTGTGTCATAAGCCTATGGCGCACCCTCATATTTCGCAAACATTTCACATCAGTTCCTGCATTGGTATCAATGCAACACCTAAATTAACATCATATTCTTATTCTTTAATTTTCTGACAAGCTTTCTCCGTTATTACCAGCATATGGCTTTCGTTGCTCAATGTGGTGGCAAAAATATAAGTTTCACCACCATCTTTCAACTTTAGGCGCTTGCGCAATTCTGCCACGGAAAGGGGGAAGTTGCGGGTGGCGATGTTCGCCTTGGTGATTCCTGACAGATGACGCTTCAACTCCTTCTTATTAAAAGAAGAAACGGCGATGATGCGGAAACTTCTGCCTGGGAATGCTTCGATAGGCGCCTGGCTCACGAAAAGATGACTGTTCTTGGAAAGCATCCTTGCATCATAGCGCCCGGAAAGAACACCGAAACAGCCAGCTTTCATCAACGACGCATTCGGCTCATAAAGATGCTGCATCTCTTCAAGCGTGGATGGGGCTATCTTCACCTGAGAAGTCTCCATATCCGACTCATCACAGACGAAGGATTGCGCATCATTGACGCAATAAATGCGGAGATTCCCGGCATGTTTTACTTCTCCATCTGCCGATGAAGCCTCCATATCGCCCATATTTCGCGCAGAGAGCACTAAAAGAAGCTCCTTGCACTCATTGTTCACGGAGATGATATGAACCTCTCTTACGTGGCTTAATTCGCTTATGGCACGGTGCCAGTCGAGCATCGGAGAGAGTTTGATGATAACGTAATCTGCCTTCGAAAGCATCTCTTCCTGCAAAACGGTAACATCGGGCGTGCAATCCTTCAAGGATACCACCTTGTTGCCCGCATCGTCTCTACGGGCAGGATCAATGAAGATTAACTTAAGACCAAGCCTGGTCTTAAGTAATGACAAAGGTTGGTCATAAATGATGCCTAAAGAATCATCAGCTGATGCAGCATCATCTTTCTTTGGCAGAAAAGAATGAAGAACCTCAATTCCATCTCCATTCTTCACGATGGCGTTCTTCAAGCCCAGTCGCTCAAAGTTCTCCTTAGCCGCCTCGCAAAGATGTGCCAGACGCTCCACGTACATCGACTTCACGCCCAACCGGGCTGCAATATAAGAGAAATCTACTCCAAAGCCACCAGTCAGATCTACAAACCCGATTTCTTCTGAAAAATCAGAGAAAGAAGCTGATGAAGATACCGGCAAGCCGAGCAATCTAGCAGCCAATTCTGCCTTGTAAAGCGCAGTAGATTCAGAGGAGCATTGCTCCATAGAAATATGAGGAGGATAGATGATGCCCTCGAGACTTGCCCAACGAGGCAACTTGACACGAGCCATCTTTCGCCCGCGAATCTGATCAAGAGCGAAAGGCATATCTACTTCCGGATACTTGCTTGCGAGAAAAGCCAGCTGGCGGACATCATCGTCCTGATGCTGGCGAATAAAGTCTTGAGTCGCTTGGTTCATCATTTATGCTCTTTTATATCTTTATTGAATAATACTTTATTTATTACTATTTACTGGATCTAACTATGATAGTTACTGGATTCTGCAGCTCTCTCACGACATAAGGATTATTGCCTAACTATGGCAATAAATTGCCCTCCTAAAGGGCAAAAAGATGCCATCACTAGGCAATAATTGGAATGAGGCTTCATTCAAAACGGGATGTAACCTTACTGCCGAGCAATGCACTCCTAAATCTTCAGAATGCTTCCGCAGTAAAAAGCCTACTCTCGTTTTCACTCTTCACTCTTCACCATTTAGCCTGAAACTCCGATAAACACTGGGGATTTGAGTGGTGAAGAGTGGCGCTGACTCTTCACCACTCTTCACCAGTCTTCACCAGTCCTATAAAAAAAGGTGAAGGGTGGGTGAAGAGTCATTTCAACTCTTCACCCACCCAACTATCTATTCTTCAACCGCTTATACCCAAAAGGTGAAGAGTGAAGAGTTTTTGAGAAAATTCTCTCGCATTCGTTCGAATGCATTCGTTCGAATGCGAAGAGAAAAATCCGGTGTCTTAAGAGATACGGTGGATTAGTCAGCCAACTTAGCCTTCAAGAACTCACGGTTCAAGCGGGCGATGTTAGCGATAGACTCGTTCTTAGGACAAACAGCCTCGCAAGCACGAGTGTTTGTACAGTTACCGAATCCGAGCTCATCCATGCGTGCAATCATCTTCTTAGCACGGGCAGCAGCCTCTACACGACCTTGTGGGAGAAGTGCCAACTGGCTAACCTTTGAGCTGACGAAGAGCATGGCAGAACCATTCTTACATGCAGCAACACAAGCACCGCAACCGATACATGTAGCGCAATCCATTGCCTCGTCTGCATTCTCCTTAGGAATCAGGATAGCGTTGGCATCCTGAGCCTGACCTGTACGGATGCTGGTGTAACCACCTGCCTGGATAATCTTGTCGAATGCTGAACGGTCTACCATACAGTCCTTGATGATAGGGAAACCAGCAGAACGCCAAGGCTCAACGGTGATTACGTCACCATCGTTGAAACGACGCATGTAGAGCTGACATGTTGTAGCACCACGCTCAGTCTTACCATGAGGTGTACCATTAATATAGAGAGAGCACATACCGCAGATACCCTCGCGGCAGTCGTGGTCGAAGACGAAAGGCTCCTGACCTGACTCGATGAGCTCCTCGTTCAATATGTCGAGCATCTCGAGGAATGAAGTATCATCTGGGATGTTCTTCATCTCGTGTGTATCGAAGTGACCCTGTGCTGTAGGACCGTCCTGCTTCCAATACTTAACTGTGAAACTTATATTTCTTGCCATTGTCTTGTTCGCTTTTTAATTCTTGTAATTTCTTGTCTGTACCTTAATTGCCTCATACTCGAGAGGTTCCTTGTTGAGCACTGGAGCAGTTGTATCGTTGCCCTGATACTCCCAGCAGCCTACGTAGAAGAAGTTCTCGTCATCACGCTTAGCCTCGCCTTCCTCTGTCTGGTACTCCTCACGGAAGTGACCACCACAGCTCTCGTTGCGGTGCAATGCGTCGTAAGCGATCAACTCGCCCATCAAGATGAAGTCACGCAAGTGGATAGCCTTATCCAACTCTACGTTCAAGCCTTCCTTCTTACCAGGGATGAAGAGGTTCTTGTTGAATTCCTCGCGGAGAGCCTTCATCTTCTTCAAGCCTTCCTCAAGACCTTCCTTGGTACGACCCATACCTACGTGCTCCCAAAGGATGTGACCCAACTCCTTGTGGATAGAATCTACAGAGCGCTTGCCCTGGATACCCATCAAGCGGTCGATTTCCTTCTGAACACCTGCCTCTGCCTCTGCGAACTCTGGGAGATCGGTAGAGAGCTTTGGCCACAATGCCTGGTCGGCCAAGTAGTTCTGGATGGTGTATGGCAATACGAAGTAACCGTCAGCCAAACCCTGCATCAAAGCAGATGCACCCAAACGGTTAGCACCGTGGTCAGAGAAGTTACACTCACCAATAGCGAAGAGACCTGGGATAGTGGTCATCAACTCGTAGTCAACCCAGATACCACCCATTGTATAGTGGATAGCAGGGAAGATCATCATTGGGTTGTAGTACTTCACGCCGTTAATCTCGTTAGCCAACTCACCTGGGTTAACGTCGGTAATCTCCTCATACATATCGAAGAGGTTGCCATAACGCTGCAGGATAACGTCGATACCGAGACGGTTGATAGACTCAGAGAAGTCGAGGAATACGGCAAGACCTGTGTTGTTGACACCGAAGCCCTTGTCGCAACGCTCCTTAGCTGCACGAGAAGCCACGTCACGAGGAACCAAGTTACCGAATGCTGGGTAACGGCGCTCCAAGTAGTAGTCGCGGTCTTCCTCAGGAATATCAGAACCCTTCTTTGTACCTGCCTGCAATGCCTTGGCATCCTCAATCTTCTTAGGAACCCAGATACGACCATCGTTACGGAGTGACTCTGACATCAAAGTCAACTTACTCTGGTTTGTACCGTGAACAGGGATACATGTAGGGTGAATCTGAACGTAAGATGGGTTAGCGAAGTCAGCACCCTTGCGGTAGCACTGGATAGCTGCTGTACAGTTACAACCCATAGCGTTTGTAGAAAGGAAGTAAGCGTTACCATAACCACCGGTAGCGATAACTACGGCGTTGGCAGAGAAACGCTCCAACTTACCTGTGATCAAATTCTTGGCGATGATACCACGAGCGTGACCGTCAACGATAACAACATCCTCCATCTCGTAACGGGTGAAGAGCTTTACCTTACCTGCCTCAACCATACGGCTCAAAGAAGAGTAAGCACCGAGGAGGAGCTGCTGACCTGTCTGACCCTTAGCATAGAATGTACGAGATACCTGAGCACCACCGAAAGAACGGTTAGCCAACATACCACCGTACTCACGAGCGAAAGGAACGCCCTGAGCTACGCACTGGTCGATGATGTCGTTGCTCACCTCAGCCAAACGGTAAACGTTAGCCTCACGAGCACGGTAGTCACCACCCTTTACTGTATCGTAGAACAGACGGTAAACAGAGTCACCATCATTCTGATAATTCTTAGCTGCATTGATACCACCCTGTGCTGCGATAGAGTGAGCACGACGTGGAGAGTCCTGGATGCAGAAGTTCAAGATGTTGAAGCCCATCTCGCCAAGAGAAGCAGCTGCAGAAGCACCTGCCAAACCTGTACCTACGACGATAACGTCGAGCTTTAACTTATTCTTTGGGTTAACCAAACGCTGGTGAGCCTTATAGTTGGTCCACTTCTCAGCAACTGGTCCTTCAGGTATTCTAGAATTTAATGTTTTTGCCATAATCTTTTTTAATACTTAAATGATTACACGAATTATGCGCAGCACAAAGATGGAGCGCAACCGAAAGCGAATGCCAA
This sequence comes from Prevotella sp. AM23-5, assembly GCF_003473645.1. NCBI lineage: Bacteria > Pseudomonadati > Bacteroidota > Bacteroidia > Bacteroidales > Prevotellaceae > Prevotella > Prevotella sp. AM23-5. Next base: position 24,163 of record NZ_QUCG01000037.1, read on the forward strand.
TACGACAACGATGAAGAGGAGAAGCAGGATGGTAGAGTAAATCATACCAATAGTCTTCCAACGGCAGAACCAAGTCTTACCGTTCCAACCGAGAGTCTGAATAGCACTCCAGAAACCGTGAGTGAGGTGGAACCAAAGAGCTACCAACCAGATGATGTAGAGAACTACGAACACTGGGTTAGCGAAGGTGTCCTGAATGAATGCGAAGCCGTCTGCTGGGCTGTGGCCGAAGCTTGTACCCAAAAGTTCAGCAAACATCATGTTGTACCAGAAATTGAAGAGGTGAAGCAACAAACCGAGAACGATGATGATACCGAGCACCAACATGTTCTGGCTAGCCCACTCTACTTTCTCTGGCTTTGCTGTTACCTCGTAACGCTGGTTACCGCGAGCACGACGGTTCTGTGCTGTCAGGATGAAAGCGTAAACGATGTGACAAACTGCCAAAGCTGCCAAACCCAAAGTTGCAACTACGGCGTACCAGTTAGCACCCAACAACTCGCAGATTGCGTTGTAAGCTTCTCCAGAGAAAAGCGCAACCACATTCATGCAACCGTGGAATGTCAAGAATAGAATAAGAGCGATACCAGTTACTGACATCACTACCTTTCTACCAATAGATGAATTGATTAACCACATAAATGATTGAATTTTAATTATTTAACTGTTTGAAACTAATTTATTATTTCCTTCATCTCGTACTTGCAATACCACTTTCAAGGCATTCTGCAATCCTCATTTATAGGTATATTTTCGCAAGTCTGCTGCAAAATTACTATATTTTAATGATTTATCAAAGTATTTTTGCTAAAATTTCAATTAAATTTCTTACTTTTGCCGAAAATTAGATAAAATATAGATTAGAGACAGATTATGAACTTCAATTATGACGTACTCGTTATCGGTGGAGGACACGCCGGATGCGAGGCAGCAGCTGCCTCGGCAAACATGGGTGCCAACACCTGTTTGATAACGATGGACATGAACAAGATTGGTCAGATGAGTTGCAATCCTGCCATAGGCGGTATTGCCAAGGGACAGATTGTGCGAGAGATTGATGCACTGGGCGGACAGATGGGTATCGTCACCGACAAGACGGCTATCCAGTTCCGTATGCTTAATATAGGAAAGGGACCTGCCGTATGGAGTCCTCGTGCTCAATGCGACCGTGGCAAGTTCATCTGGGAATGGAGAACCATTCTCGACCATACCGACCATCTCGACATCTGGCAAGACCAGGCCGACGAGCTTCTCGTAGCAAACGGAGAGGCAATCGGCGTGCGCACCATCTGGGGTGCAGAATTCTATGCCAAGAGCATCATCATCACCGCCGGCACTTTCCTCAACGGACTGATGCACGTGGGAAGAAAGATGGTGGAAGGTGGAAGATGTGCAGAACCTGCCGTTCATCATTTCACAGAAAGCATCACCCGATGGGGAATCACATCGGCAAGAATGAAAACAGGAACTCCTGTACGCATCGACAAGCGAAGCGTTCACTTCGAAGACATGGAGGAGCAACCGGGCGACACCGATTTCCATCAGTTCTCGTACATGGGCAACCACAAAGTTCTGAAACAGCTTCCTTGCTGGACATGCTATACGAACAGCAAGGTGCACGAAATTCTGAAAAGCGGATTGGATGACTCACCTTTATATAATGGCCAAATCCAAAGCACAGGTCCCCGTTACTGTCCAAGCATCGAAACCAAGCTTGTCACCTTCCCCGACAAGGAACAGCACCCGCTCTTCCTGGAGCCAGAAGGTGAAGACACCAATGAAATGTACCTGAACGGTTTTTCTTCGAGCATGCCGATGGAAATCCAACTGGATGCACTCCACGAAATCCCGGCATTGAGAGATGCGAAGATCTACCGACCAGGTTACGCCATCGAGTACGATTACTTCGACCCAACCCAGCTGAAGCATTCGCTGGAGTCGAAAATCATCAAGGGACTTTTCTTTGCCGGACAGGTAAACGGAACCACCGGTTACGAAGAAGCAGGAGGTCAGGGCACGGTTGCCGGAATCAACGCTGCACTTCATTGCGTGGGCGACAAGACGTTCGAGATGAAGCGAGACGAGAGTTACATCGGCGTACTCATCGATGACCTCACCACAAAGGGTGTAGATGAACCATACCGCATGTTCACCTCAAGAGCCGAGTACCGCATCCTGCTTCGCCAGGACGACGCCGATTCCCGACTCACGGAAAAAGCATACGAGCTCGGCATCGCCAAGCGCGACCGTTACGACTGGTGGATGGAGAAGAAAGATGCTATCGAAAGAATCATAGACTTCTGCGCCAACTATCCTATCAAGAAAGACGAGATCAATCCGAAGCTCGAAGCACTCGGCACTACTCCACTCCGCGCCGGCTGCAAGCTCATCGACCTCGTGGCTCGTCCGCATCTCAACCTTCAGAACCTGTCGGAAATCATCCCCGACCTGAAGGCAGCGATGGAAGCACCAGACAACCGGAAAGAAGAGATTGCCGAGGCGGCAGAAATCAAGATGAAGTACAAAGGATACATCGAGCGCGAGCGACTCATCGCCGACAAGATGCACCGTCTGGAGAACATCAGAATCAAGGGACGCTTCAACTACTCTGAGATTCTCGAAATCTCAACAGAAGGACGACAAAAGCTCGAGCGCATCGACCCTGACACGTTGGCTCAGGCAAGCCGAATTCCAGGTGTATCTCCAAGCGACATCAATGTACTGCTCGTCCTACTGGGAAGATAAGCAAAGATGTATTGCTCGTCTTCCCAGGAAGACAAGCAGAAGAATTGGCGGTTTCAGCAAGAAAAACCTGCGAAACTAGGGATCTTCAGCAATGTTTCACGTGAAACCACTCTTACATAAAGCATTTGATACCAAAGAACTTAGATTCTTTTGCATCAAGTAAATTGTGGTTAAAGCAAAACTTCAGTGTTTCCGTGGAACACAGCCGATAAAAGCTGCCAAAACTCGAAGAAACAATAAAAAATATAGTATTAATTTATAGTATAAAAGACAATGAACAATCAGCTATTATTAGACAATCTGCGTTGCATTCCAGATTGGCCAATCAAGGGTGTAAACTTCCGCGATGTTAGTACCCTATTTAAGAATCCAGAGTCTCTTAAAGAGATCTGCGATGAGATGTACGAGATCTACAAAGACAAAGGTATCACCAAGATTGTAGGCATCGAATCACGTGGTTTCGTGATGTCTTCTGCCCTCGCAATCCGTCTCGGCGCAGGCGTAGTTTTATGCCGAAAGCCAGGTAAGCTTCCATGCAAAACCGTGCAGGAAAGCTATGCGAAAGAATACGGTATGGACACCATCGAAATCCACGAAGATGCCATCAACGAGAACGACATAATCCTCCTTCACGACGACCTTCTCGCTACCGGCGGAACCATGAAGGCAGCCTGCAATCTGGTGAAGAAATTCCACCCAAAGAAGGTGTATGCTAACTTTATCATCGAGCTCGTAAATGAGAATTTCGAAGGCAGAAAGAACTTCGATGAGGATGTAGAAGTATCTACTTTATTGCAGTTGTAAAGCACGAAAAATGCTTGAATAATGCATATTATTCTGCAGTTATAAAGCATACGGGCGTTGCCGTTTCACGTGAAACAGCAACGCTCTTTCACCCTATTTTAACCCCATAAAGGTATGACGAAACAAGAAAATGAGGAAAGATTAACTCGGTTAAAAAGCATCGTCTTAAGCATGCCGGAGAAACCGGGAAGCTATCAATATTACGACGAGAATCACACGATTATATATGTAGGAAAGGCGAAAAATCTGAAGAGAAGAGTATCTTCCTACTTCCATAAAGAGGTAGATAGATACAAGACAAAGGTGCTTGTTTCTAAGATTTTCGACATCTCATACACCGTCGTGAACACCGAAGAAGATGCACTTTTGCTGGAAAACAGCCTTATCAAAAAGTATAATCCAAGGTATAATGTTTTGCTGAAAGACGGCAAAACCTACCCCTCTATATGCGTTACAAACGAGTATTTTCCCCGCATTTTCAAGACGAGACATATCAACAAAAAGGTGGGAACTTTCTTCGGTCCTTACCCTCATGTGGGCAGTATGTATGCCGTTCTGGAGGTCATCAAGAAGCTGTATAAACCCCGTACTTGCAGATTTCCTATCACCAAAGAAGGCGTGGCGGAAGGCAAATATAAGCCCTGCCTAGAGTACCATATTCACAACTGCGGTGCCCCTTGCATCAACAAGCAGAGTTATGAGGAGTACCAGGAAAACATGCGCCAGGCGCGTGAAATTCTGAAGGGAAACACCCGGGAAGTAAGCAAATATCTCTATGATCTGATGATGAAAAATGCCGAGCTTCTACGCTTTGAAATAGCCGAAGAATACAAGAAGAAATATCAATTACTGGACGAATTTGAGGCAAAAAGCGAGGTGGTAAGCCATACGATTACCGATGTGGATGTCTTCACCATCGTGAATGATGAAGCCAACAAGAACGCCTTCATCAACTATATTCACGTGAAAAACGGCACCATCAACCAGAGCTTTACCTACGAGTACAAGCGCAAGTTGGAGGAGAGCGACGAGGAACTTCTGATTACCGCCATACCGGAAATCAGGGAGCGTTTCCACTCCACTTCGAAGGAGATTATCGTGCCTATCGAGATGGAATGGAAGCTGAAAGACGCCACTTTCTTCGTGCCTCAGAGGGGCGACAAGAAGCACCTTCTGGAACTATCGGAAATGAACTGCAAGCAGTATAAATTCGACCGTTTGAAGCAGGCAGAAAAGCTCAATCCTGAGCAAAAGCAAACCCGATTGATGAAGGAATTGCAGGCAAAACTTAAGTTGCCAAAGCTGCCTTATCAGATAGAATGCTTCGACAATTCCAATATATCGGGCACGGATGCCGTGGCTGGATGTATTGTATATAAAGGTATGAAACCATCCCGAAAAGACTACCGTAAATACAATATCAAGACGGTGGAAGGACCGGATGACTATGCTTCGATGCAAGAGGTAGTAAGACGAAGATACAGCCGAATGATAGAGGAAGAAACACCACTTCCCGACCTTATCATCACCGATGGCGGCAAGGGCCAGATGGAGGTGGTTAGAGAAGTAGTAGAAGATGAGCTACACCTGGAAATCCCTATCGCTGGTCTTGCCAAGGACGACCGCCATCGCACCAACGAACTTCTCTACGGTTTTCCGCCACAAACCATCGCTCTACCACCGGAAAGCGAGCTTTTCAAGGTATTAACGCAGATACAGGACGAGGTACATAGATACGCCATCACCTTCCATCGCGACAAGCGAAGCAAGCACGCTCTCCATTCCGAGTTAGACGACATCAAGGGCATCGGTCCTAAGGCAAAAGAAGCGCTTCTGAGCAAGTTTAAGAGCGTGAAAAAGATAAAAGAAGCATCACAGGAACAGCTTTCAGAGGTATTAGGACCTCATAAAGCCGAGATTCTTGCGAAATATTTCACAGAAAAGAGCGAGAATATGAAATAAAAGTCGTATATTTGCAGTTGAAACTATAGTAATAATAATAAAGATTGAACAGAACCCAGGATTCCACAAAATGCTATTCATAAAGTTCAATGTTCAACATTCAAAGTTCAAAGTAGTAATATGAGAATAGTAATACAACGTGTCGGTCATGCCTCTGTTACCATTGAAGGAGAAGTGAAATCTGCCATCAAACAAGGCTATCTTATCCTTCTTGGCATTGAGGAAAGCGACACATCTGAAGACGTAGATTGGTTGGTTAGAAAGGTCATAGGCCTTCGTGTTTTCGACGACGAAAATCACGTAATGAACCGCTCCATCATGGATGTAAACGGCGAGGTTCTGGTGATTAGCCAGTTCACCCTATTCGCCAGCTACAAGAAGGGAAATCGCCCTAGCTGGCTAAGAGCTGCCAAGCACGAAATCAGCGTTCCACTCTATGAAGAGTTCTGCAAGAAACTTTCTGATGCACTCGGAAAACCTGTAGGAACCGGCGAATTTGGTGCAGATATGAAGGTAGAATTACTGAATGACGGTCCTGTTACCATCATGATGGACACCCATAATAAGGAGTAAGAAAATGACAATAAAAGAAGCACAGGAAGCTGTAGATAAGTGGATCAAGGAATATGGCGTTCGCTATTTCAGCGAACTTACCAATATGGCTTGTCTTACGGAAGAAGTAGGAGAACTGGCTCGTGTCATCGCCCGAACATACGGCGACCAGAGCTTCAAGAAGGGCGAAAAGCCTAACCTCGGAGAAGAAATGGCAGACGTTCTCTGGGTTCTCATCTGTCTGGCTAACCAAACGGGTATCGATCTTACCGAAGAGCTCCAGAAAAGCATCGACAAGAAAACCCAAAGGGATGCTGAAAGACATAAGAATAACCCGAAATTGAAGGATCATAATGATTCAAAATTGAAGGAGTAAACAACCCGAAATTGAAGGAGTAAAACCGAAATATAAAGAATAATATAGATAACTCAACTTTAATAATTAAAAAAGTAACATTAAGTATGAGCAGCATTAAAGAACAGGTTCTTGCACAGCAGCAGGGACAATACAGCGAGTCAGACGATAAGTATTTATCTGTCTTGAAACAGTATAACTGCGACCTCAACGACGAGGAAGTAGCAGCAGAAGTAAAGAAGATTCTTGACGAGAAGGTAGCAGAAAACGAAACCATGGAGGTGAAGAAATTCCTCTTTGGCAGCATCGAACTTACATCTCTTCATACAGAAGATACAGAAGAAAGCATCCTGGCAATGATTGAAAAGGTAAATCAATTTTCCAAGGATTATCCTGAACTTCCTCACGTAGCAACCGTATGCACCTACCCTAACTTCGCAGGACTTATCAGTCAGAGTTTGGAGGTTGATGGCGTAGAAATCGCCGTTGTAAGCGGTAATTTCCCATCTTCCCAGACATTTATCGAGGTAAAGATTGCCGAGACAGCCATGGCTATCAAGGATGGCGCTACAGAGGTAGATATCGTTATGCCTGTAGGCAAGTTCTTCAGCGAGGATTACGAGGGTCTCTGCGATGACATTCAGGAACTGAAGGCAACCTGCGGTGAGCACAAGATGAAGTGCATCCTGGAAACAGGCGATTTGAAGAACTGCAGCAACATCATGAAGGCTTCTGTTCTTGCCATGTATGCAGGTTCTGATTACATCAAGACCTCTACCGGTAAAGAGAAGATTTCAGCAACCCCAGAAGCAGCTTACGTAATGTGCCAGGCAATCAAGGCATATTATGAGAAGACAGGTATCCAGATTGGTTTCAAGCCAGCTGGCGGCATCAACACCGTTCACGACGCAGTGGTTTACTACACCATCGTGAAAGAAGTTTTGGGTGAGAAATGGTTGACCAACGAGTGGTTGCGCCTGGGAACCTCACGCCTTACCAACCTCCTCTTGAGCGAGCTTGTAGGAAAGGAAATCAAGTACTTCTAAAAGGAGATTGCACAAGCCAAAACTTTATAAAGGTGATAGGTAAAACACGATACAAGAAGCAAGAAATACAGTAATAGATAAACAGATAAAGGGCTGATTCTCAACGAGAGAACCAACCCTTTTTTAATGTATATCAAGTTTTAATAAATCAAAGTTGCGTGATTAAATGATATTACGCCTTTCGTTCAATCACAAAATCCAAATAAGCCTTCAGCGCATTATAGATGCTCTTATCCTCCACATAGGTATCAAGGAAAGTCATCGCCTCAGCATGGAAATCCCACATACGCTTATCAGCGTATTCAATACCTCCGTTTTCCTTGGTAAATGCTACAAGCTGAGCTATCTCTTCTCGAGAAACCGTACGTGCCTTTACCTTATGCGCGAGCTTCAGCATCTCTTCGTCGCCAGTAGATTTCAAGGCATAGATTACAGGAAGCGTAAGCTTACCCTCGGTCATATCATTTCCGGTAGGTTTACCTATCTCCTTGGAGTCGTAATAATCAAAGATGTCATCACGAATCTGGAAGATAATACCCAGATTCTGACCGAATCGCTTCGCCTCTTCTATCTCTATGGCAGAAGCATGAGTTGACATTGCACCAATACCTGCACAAGCCTCAAAGAGAGCAGCAGTTTTCTGTTTGATTACCTGATAATATATCTCTTCTGAGATTTCATCATTACTAATACTGTTGAGCTGAAGTATCTCGCCATTAGACAAGATACGACCCAATTCTGCCAGATAGCGAACGATATCCTCGGAGTGCGAATAGGAAACATTGAGCAAAGCGGTAGAAAGAATATAGTCACCCACCAGTACGGCTACCTTATTATTATAAGTAGCATTCACACTTGCCTGGCCACGACGCTCGCCGCTTTCATCTACCACATCATCATGCACAAGAGAGGCGGTATGGAGCAACTCCAAACCGACTGCCGAATGCTGGGTAACCTCTGAAACCTTGCCGAAATTTCGCGCCATCAACAGGATGAGCATAGGGCGCATTCGTTTACCAGCGCGCTGACGGATATGGTCGAGCACCTGGGAAAGAAGGCCATCGCTATGCATCAAAGATTTGTTGAACAAATCAACAAAATCTGCCAATTCTGCCTCAATAGGCTGCTTAATAAGTGATAAATAGTCCATTAATTCTGAAATTTGATACAAAATTACGCATTTATTCTTGAAATATCGCATTTTTTTAGTAATTTTACACCATAAAAATGAATATTATGGATAAATTGTTCCTTTTAGACGCATATGCGCTCATTTATAGGTCGTATTATGCCTTTATGAAAGCCCCTCGAATCAATTCGAAGGGACTTAATACTTCGTGTGTAATGGGCTTCTGCAATACCCTCAACGAGATACTCACCAAGGAGAAGCCAACCCATATTGCGGTGGCTTTCGACCATGGCAAGACCTTCCGTCACGAAGCTTTTCCTGCGTATAAAGCACAGCGAGAAGAGACACCGGAAGACATCAAGCTCTCGGTACCTATCATCAAGAATATCCTGGAGGCTTATCACATTCCTATTCTTCAGGTGGATGGTTTCGAGGCGGATGATATCATTGGTACCGTTGCCTTGAAGGCAGGCGAGATGGGTATAGAAACCTATATGCTTACACCAGATAAGGATTATGCCCAGCTGGTAAGAGACAACGTATTCATGTTCCGACCTCGACATGGCGGTGGTTACGAGAAGTTGGGCGTTGCTGAGATTGAAGAGAAATACAGCATCTCTTCCCCACTCCAGGTAATCGATCTTTTGGCATTGATGGGTGACTCTGCCGACAACTTCCCTGGATGCCCGGGTGTTGGAGAGAAGACAGCCATCAAACTCATCAACCAATTTGGAAGCGTAGAGGGATTGATAGAAAATAGCGCCGAGGTGAAAGGCAAGCTCCGCGAGAAAGTGGAGGGTGCCATAGAGGATATCAAGATTTCAAAGTTCCTGGCAACCATCAGAACCGATGTACCGGTAGAGCTCAAGATGGAAGATTTAAAACTGGAAGAACCCGACAATGCCAAGTTGGATGAAATCTTCACCGATCTGGAGTTTAAGTCGTTCGCAAAGCGTGTTCTTAAAAAACCTCAAAAAGTGCAAACAAAGGCTACAGGAGAGCTTGATCTCTTTGGCGCACAGCAAGACGATGGGCAAGAAGAGGAAGAAAACACAAGTTTTGAGACCATTAAAACGGTTGCTCATACATACAAACTCATTGAAACAGAAGAAGATGCACAAAACCTATTTGATTATTTAATTACAAAGCAAATTCTCTGTTTAGATACAGAGACCACTTCCACCTCTGCAATAGATGCAGAATTGGTAGGATTGAGCTTTGCAGTAAAGGAGAAAGAGGCTTTCTACGTAGCAATTCCAGCGGAACGTGAAGAAGCCTTAAAATTCGTAAACATCTTCAAACCGCTCTACGAAAATCCGGAAATCCTGAAAGTAGGACAAAACATCAAGTACGACTACGAAGTGCTGATGAATTACGGAGTGGAGATACAGGGAAAGATGTTCGATACGATGATTGCTCATTATCTCATCCAGCCGGAGCTTTATCACAATATGGATTACCTCGCCGAGGTATATCTCAAATACCAGACGGTTCACATAGAAGAGTTGATAGGTCCTAAGGGAAAGAACCAGAAATCGATGCGCGACCTGTCTCCGACAGAAGTTTACGAGTATGCAGCAGAAGATGCCGACATCACCCTGCGCCTGAAGAATGTACTCGAACCAAAGCTCAAGGAGATAGAGTGCGAGGATTTATTCTGGAATGTAGAGATGCCGTTGGTGCCTGTTCTTGCCCACATGGAGATGACTGGCGTATGTATAGACACAGATACACTGAAGGAAACGTCTAATAATTTAACCAATCGACTCAATGAGATAGAACATCATATCTATGAGTTGGCAGGCGAATCATTCAATATTGGTTCTCCACGTCAGGTAGGCGATATTCTCTTCGGCAAGATGAAGATTGTGGAAAAGCCAAAGAAGACGAAGACCGGACAATATGTAACGAGCGAGGAAGTATTGCAGCAATTGCGCAGTAAGAGTCCAATCATCGATGAGATCCTGAACTACAGAGGATTAAAGAAACTGTTGGGAACCTACGTAGATGCCCTCCCCAAGCTCATCAATCCTCGCACAGGTCATATTCATGCTTCTTTCAACCAAACCATCACCGCTACGGGTCGCCTGTCATCCAGCGATCCAAACCTGCAGAATATCCCTGTGCGCGATGATGATGGAAAGGAGATAAGAAGATGCTTTATCCCAGAGCCGAGTTGTCTGTTCTTTTCTGCAGATTACTCCCAGATAGAACTTCGCATCATGGCACACCTGAGCGAAGATCCTAATATGGTAGAGGCATTCCTGGAAGGATCAGACATCCACGCAGCTACTGCAGCCAAGATCTGGCATGAAGACATCAAGGACGTAACCGATGCCCAGCGCAAGAAAGCAAAGACGGCCAACTTCGGTATCATCTACGGCATTACCACCTTCGGTCTTGCCCAACGCATGAACATCGAAAACCGAGAGGCGAAGCAAATCATAGAAGATTACTTCCGCACCTTCCCGGGCGTACATGCCTATATGGAGAAGTCGAAAGAGATAGCCAGGGAGAAAGGCTATGCCGAAACCCTCTTCCACCGTCGTCGCTACCTGCCAGATATCAACAGCAAGAACGGCACAGTAAGAGGCTTCGCAGAGCGCAATGCCATCAATGCCCCAATCCAGGGATCAGAAGCCGACATCATCAAGGTTGCCATGGTGAAGATCTTCAACCGATTCAAGGCAGAGCGCATCAAGAGTAAGATGATCATCCAGGTACACGATGAACTCAACTTCTCTGTTTATCCAGAGGAAAAAGAGAAGGTAGAGAAAATCGTGATAGAGGAAATGGAGAATGCCTATAAGCTCAAGGTTCCTTTGATTGCTGATGCCGGCTGGGGAAAGAACTGGCTGGAAGCGCATTAAAAAGAGCATCAACTCTTTAGGAAAAGACTTAAAAAGAAAGAAGAAAGACTTCAAAGAGCAACAAGAAAGACTTCAAAGAACAAGAAGAAGAAGCCTTTCCTAGCGTTCAAATAAACAAAAAATAGCTGCAAATGGTAAAAAACGAGCCATTTGCGGCTTTTTTTATAGGTTTATGAGATTCTTTTATTATTTTTTTGTATATTTGTAGCAGAAATCTATCAAGTATAGGTAAGGCAAGGAGAATTGAACCAAAATGAACCAACAGACATTGGCTTTTTTTCCCTACCTTTGCAACAATAGTTCGTTAAAATTTGAGATAA